>JAQUZA010000372.1 GCA_028691595.1 Candidatus Rifleibacteriota bacterium | reverse complement strand
GAAAGTTCTCTCAACGCCCACGCCGTAAGAGATCTTTCTGACGGTGAAGTTTTCACGCAGACCGCTGTAGCGTCTGGAAATAACCACGCCTTCAAATGCCTGCAGGCGTTCTTTGTCACCTTCACGAACCTTGATTTCAAGGCGGACAGTATCACCTGGCATAAAGCCTGGGATTTCCTGCTTGTTCTTCTGGTAGTTTCTTTCAATACTTTCAATAACTGGATTCATTGGACAAACTCCTTCCGGAATGATTTCAACTGATTTCGCCGCTTTGCTCGAGCAAAGATTGCAGAGCCTCTCTGTCGTTTTCCGATAGATCCGCGGCTGCGAATACATCTGGTCTGCTGACCGCTGTGGTCAGCAATGACCTGCAATGTCGAAAATTTGTAATATGCGCATGATTGCCATCCTGCAGGACCTGTGGAACTTTCAGGCCTTCCCAGGTAGATGGGCGGGTATACTGCGGGTGATCGAGAAGTCCCTGGTAGAAGGAATCCTGTTCAACCGATTCCTGCCGGCCAACAGTGCCTGGAATCATACGAGAAACTGCGTCAACAACGGTCATGGCGGCTATTTCGCCACCGGTCAGCACATAGTCACCTATGGAAAGCTGCAGATCGAATTCATGAAGAATTCTTTCATCGAAGCCTTCGTAGCGACCACAGACAAGTATCAGCCGATCAAAACCTGACAGTTGCCTGACCAGATTCTGGTTTAGCTGCACACCCTGTGGTGTCAGGCCTATTACCGGCCCCGGCCCCGCAAGTTTGCGAATATCTCTGATACAGTTCACCAGAGGAGCTGGTTTAAAAACCATGCCCGGACCGCCGCCAAAGGGCGTGTCGTCAACCGTTCGGTGTCGGCCATCGCCATAATCACGAAACTGATGCACAGCTATGTCGATAAGGCCGTTTCTGACAGCCGACCCGAGGACGCTTTCGTCAAATACATTGTCAAAGATCGCTGGTAGCAGTGTAATTATATCTACACGCATTTCATTCCACCGGCATGTGAAATGAAACAGGCTCGACGAGCCTTACCTTACCCGAAGCCCGGTCAACCGATTTTATAAAAATCTTCCTGAACGGGATCATTACCTCGGCCGAGTCAGGCAACCTGACCAGTATATATGGGCAGGGCGCTTCTGCTTCGAGCTTGATAACAACTCCTGACGGTTCTCCGTCGGGGCCAATTACCTGCATTCCCGGAAGTTCATCGGGGTAAAACTCAGAGTTTCCTTTGAGCTTTTCCCGTTCGCTTTTCGGAATCACAAGCATCGAGTTCACATAGACCGCAGCTGCATCACAGTCATCGATGCCTTCGAGTTTAACATCGATGGCCGTTCCGGTGAAATGCCCCCGCCACTCACTTATCACCACAACTTCAGGTTCGCCGGTCTTTCTCTGGACGAATACCCGCGAACCGGGTTGAAACCGTTCGGGATAATCAGTCAGCAAACCAACTCTCAGCCAGCCCTTTAACCCGACAGTCTTGCGTACTTCGCCAATATCAACCCAGGGACTTTCTGCTTTGGCAGCAGTTTTTGCTGGATTCAGGCGCACGACTTCAGGTTTTGGCTTCTGAGACATTGCAGCGCTCCAGAACTGGTAAGACCTTCGTCAGACCAGTTCCATTATTACCTTTTTGGTACCAGTGTTGGCAGAAGATCTGATGATGGTTCTCAGGGCATTTATCGTTCTACCCTTTTTGCCAATAATCTTGCCGGCATCCTCAGGATTGACCTGAACCTCAAACACTACAGTGCCATCGCCTTCGATGGGTGTAATGCTGACTTCTTCAGGGTGCTCGACAAGAGCTTTCACCAGTCTTTCAAGCATGTTCTGTGCGGTCTGGGTCATTGATGAACTCCGTTATTCGCGCTCAGCGCTTGGTCCAGACGTATTTCACAGAACCATTAGCGGCTTTCTGTGCGGTCTTAACAATACCCTTCTGGCGAAGAATGTTTCTAACAGTCTCAGTCGGCACAGCGCCGTTGTTGAGATAGCCAAGAACAGCTTCTTCTCTGAGTTCGATCTGGGTATTTTCGGGAAGCGGCGCATACTGACCCAGGTTTTCGAGGGTTTCACCATCGCGGGTCTTGCGGCTGTCAAGAGCTACGATTCTGTAGCAGGGGCGGTGCTTGGTGCCAAGCATCTTCAGTCTGATTGAAACGGCCATTTTAATAACTCCTTCTATATTGTCAAAACCGCTTACGCGGGATTACATACCAAATAACTTCGACAACCGGCCGGGACCTTTGCGCTTCCCGAGACTGCCAAGCTGCTTCATCATCTTGCGCATCTGAGTGAACTGTTTGAGCAACTGATTGACATCTTGAATACTGTTGCCGCTGCCGATAGCAATTCTTTTGCGTCTCGAGCCATCGATGAGATCGGGAACATTGCGTTCCTTCTCGGTCATTGAAAGAATGATGGCCTCAAAACGTTTAAACTTCTTATCATCGAAAGAAAATTCTGAAAGGTTGCCGAGCGAAGAAAAACCTGGAATCATGCCAAGCAATTGATCGAGCGGCCCCATCTTTTTAATCTGTGTCAGCTGATAGAGAAAATCATTAAAATTGAAGTCGGCATCGAGAACACGCTTCTCGATTTCTTTCATCTTCTCTTCATCCATGTTGGCCTGAGCCTTCTCTATCAGAGAAAGCACATCACCCATGCCAAGGATTCTTTGCGCCATTCTCTCGGGGTAGAAAGGCTCGAGAGCCGAAGACTTTTCGCCGGTGCCGACGAATTTTACAGGCTTTCCGGTCACTTCACGGATAGACAGGGCTGCGCCGCCCCTGGCATCACCATCAAGCTTGGTAAGAACAATACCCGAAAGCTCGAGCAATTCATTAAAGCTGGTGGCCATGTTTACGGCATCCTGGCCGGTCATGGCATCAACCACGAGCAGAACTTCATGTGGTTCTACCGCTTCTTTTATACCCTTAACCTCAGCCATCATCTGCTCGTCAATGTGCAGGCGACCGGCCGTATCGATGATCACCGTATCAAAATCATGGTTTTTGGCGTGTTCAATAGCGCCTTTAGCGATATCAGCAGGCTTTTGCCCCTGATGACCAATAAAGACTTCAACGCTGAGCTGGTCGCCAAGGACCTGCAGCTGCTTAACTGCTGCCGGGCGATAAATATCACAGGCAACGAGCATCGGGTTCTTTTTCTCGTCTTTGCGCAGATATAATGCCAGTTTGGCGCTGGTAGTCGTTTTGCCTGAACCCTGAAGACCAGCCATGAGAATGACCGTGGGTTTCTTTGGTGAAACGGCAATTTTGGTGCGCTCAGTGCCAAGCAGGGCAGTCAGTTCTTCGAGAACGATCTTGACGACCTGCTGGGTCGGAGTAAGACTCTTGAGAATTTCAGCGCCGATAGCACGCTCTTTGACGCGCTTGATAAAGTTCTTAACGACCTTGAAGTTGACATCCGCTTCGAGAAGCGCCATCTTCACCTCGTTAAGAGCGACATCAATATCTTTCTCGGTCAGCTTGCCCGATCTTCGCATTTTTTCGAAGACCGATGTCAGCTTCTCTGAAAGGCCCTGAAACATTGAGTTTACTCCTGATTTGATTCAATAAAGGCAGAATAGAGTTGCCAGTATAACTTAACCGTAAAGTTTAGTCAAGACCTATGTACACCCACATTGTCATTTTCACGGTATGGGCGGCAGAAGAACCGCTGATTTCAGATTGCCACAATCTAACTCTGCCCAAAACAAATTTCGAGCACCAGAACACTCAAGCCCTCGACCCTTGAAACAACGCCGAAACTCCAATCATTTTATTATGCGGCGGAAACCGCTTTGGCAAAGAACCACAAATTATTTTGCTTTTTTTTGTTGACAGCATTTTTGAAGTATGCCTATATTGCAAGCGAATCTAATATGATTTATCAGCAATCGTTTCATAAGAAAGGGGTTATCGTCATGCCGAAATTGTTTGAAACAGAAGAAACCAGAATCCTCGCAGCCCAGAAAGACTGGGACAACCTTGACGATGATGAAGAAGAAGAACTCGACGAAGAAGAATTTGAAGACTTCGACGACGAAGAAGAAGATATAGAAGAAGAATTCGAAGAAGACGAAGAAGAACTCGACGAAGAGGAAGACCTCGACGAAGAAGAGTTTGAAGA
>JAQUZA010000371.1 GCA_028691595.1 Candidatus Rifleibacteriota bacterium | reverse complement strand
CCCCGTGAAATAATGATTCTGGCGCGAAAAATGTCGGCTAGATTCAAAATGATCAACGGTCTGCTCTACCATACCGACATCCCGAACCGGGAGCTACTCTTCAAACAGACTCTTGAAACAGTTGAAAGCATGGTAACCTTCAGCAAGAGAGCTATCAGAGCGAACAAAGATTACAATTACGCATTGTATCTGGCTTCAGCTCAGGGAATCGAAAAAGAAGTTTTTGCGGCCAACGAACTGCTCAACAGCTTTGAACAATCTATCAATGCTAACATTGACGAGACCGATGCACTGAAGGAAGCTCTATAACGAGCCTCCGGAAAATGAGGAAAGAATGAAGTTTCTTCGCAATCCTGCTTCAACAGCAGTTCTCCTGCTAAGTCTGCTTTGTCAGCCAAACATCGCTCCGGCTGTCGAAAAGGGCCCGGTTACTTCCAGAGAGCGTGCCTCGGCAATGATCCAGGAAGGTCTGAATTTCCTGATTCTTGAACAGAACAAGAAAGCCGAGCAGCTTTTTATTCAGGCCAAATCGATCGACCCTTACTCAGAGCAGGCCTATAACTTTCTCGGGCTGCTGTATCTTCAGGACGGGCTCAACGAAAAAGCAGAAGACATGCTTAAAAGAGCCATAGCTATCGAGCCAATGTATCCTGAAGCACTGCGCAACCTCGGCAAGCTTTACCTTCGCCAGGACCGCTTCGACGAAGCCACTTCACACCTGAAGCGCACCCTGTCACTCGACCAGGGGCAGCCCTATACCTGGTATCTGTTGGGCATGTCACAATATTTCAGCGGTCATACCGCCGATGCGATTCAATCATACGAAACTGCCTTTTCGATGGAGCCAAATTTACCCGTTGAAGCGCATTACAATCTTGGGGTGGCCTACCATGAGACTTCGAGGTATCTTGACGCGGTAAGATCATACGAAGAAGTCATCAGACAGGAACCAGACCACATCAATGCCCTCAACAACCTCGGGCTGGTTTATTCGATCATTGGCGAACGCGAGAAGGCGGTCGATCTCTTTAACCAGGTCCTGAAAACTGACCCGAACAATGTTAAAGCCAGAATCAATCTTGGCAACGTATTTTTAAGCACCAAAGATCTGGTTGAAGCTGAAAAGATCTATCGCAGCGCCATTTCGCTCGATCAAAGCGATATCAGCCCGAGACTCAATCTGGGTGTCGTCTATTACGAAAAGGGTGATTTCGCCAGGGCGCGGCTTGAATGGGACAGCCTTCTCAAAGAAAACCCCGAGAACGTCAGGGTTCTATCGGTTATGGGTTCGGCCTACCTCGAGCGCCGCGACTTTGATAAAGCCATTGGCATTTTTAAACGCATGGCCAAACTGATGCCGGAAAACGGCAGCGTGGCAAACACTCTTGGCTACCTGCTTGCCGACCAGAACCGCGAATTACCATTAGCCAGAGAACTGATTGAAAAGGCCATCGAACTCGACAAGCCCAACCGGGCAACCTACTATGATTCACTCGCCTGGGTTCACTTTCGCAAAGGTGATGTTAAAAAAGCTCTTCAGTATCAGGATCGCGCCCTGAAAATTTTCAGACTGTCGCATGAACCCATATCAAGCGAAGTTCATTTTCATATGGGTCAGATCCAGGAGAAACTCAAAAATTTTGCTCTGGCTCGCGAGGCCTACGAAGCCGCGGTAAAGGTCAATACCGATCGTGAAATCGTCAAACTGGCCTCAGAGAGCCTGCATCTATTGAAGGACAGGCAGTGACCGATTCTTCAACACCCATGAATGGCGGCAGACAGGTAGCTGTACTGCCGCTGTCGCTTTTTTGCTGGGCTGCAAGTTTCTGGCTGCTGGCAAAGATTGGGCCTGGCATTGGCATGTTACCGGAGAACCCGGCAACCTTCTTTTCGGCGGCAATTCTGACTCTCTTATCTGCTTTTGTCGTCTATGGCTATTCTCGTCTTGGCCTTCATCGCAGCCTGTATCTGCTCACAGGTGCCATCGGTGCAATTGCGGTTTTTTATGCCGCCCAACCCATGGTCGAGAGAAGCAAAGCCATAAATCTCAGCGCTTCCCTGCCCGGTGAAGTTATGTTCATGAGCGCCGAGACAGCCGGCTTGAATTTTCAGGCCGATAAGCTGCTGATTGAACCCCGCAATCAATTGTTCTCGGCCGTAAACAGAGAAGTCAAACTGGCACTACCAGAACCGGCAGCCCTTATTCTGCTTCTGGCTCTGGTGCAGCTGACACTTGCCTCTGGCATCGGCCTGTGGATAGGTGAGGGCATCGATGAAGTTTCGCACCTGATTCCTGTGGCTCTGGTCGCGACTCTTGCCGATATCTGGAGCGTTTCTGCCGGCGCAACTTCGATGATTATTGTTTCTTCATCGATCAATTATTTCCTGTTACGTTTTCCACTGCCCGGTACCAGCGAGATTCCTTATCTGATAGGGCTCACCGACTTTCTTTTCTTTGCGATCTTTTTTCAGGCGGCCATCAGATTCAAGCTGGGAACCCGCAAAAATGCGATTCTGCTGTTAGCTTCCTTTCTGATTACCGTTGCTGCTGCGATATTTTTTGGGGTTGGCCTACCTGTTCTGCCATTTATGGCGGCTATTTTTGTGGCTGGAAATTTTCGCCGACTTGAGCTAAAAAGAGAAGAGATCAGACAGATACTTATCTTTTCAGTGGTAATCCTGGCGTTATTTTCGGCAGTTACTTTCTTTGCGAGGTAACCTGCTGTCAGTAGCTGCGGAAGCAAAATTTCAGACAGGGAGAACAACATGATCGCATATTGCAAGATGCACGGGCTGGGCAACAGTTTCGTTTTTTTCGACGAAATGAATCAGGATCTGAGCTTTCTTAGAAAAGCCGAATCAATCAAACTGATTTGCGATGCCCGTTTTGGCATAGGTTCCGATGGGGTGATTTTTATGCAGTCACCCCGCGACCCTAAGCATCAGTGCCGGATGCAGATGTTCAACAGTGACGGCACCGAGGCCGAAATGTGCGGTAATGCAATACGCTGTCTGGCACACCTTTATGCCAAAAGGCAGCTGGGTGGCGGTCAGACACTTATTGAAACCAGCAGCGGCATTAAAGAAGTGAGCCTGGTCAGCTGTTCACATGGCGAATCTTTTTATAAAGCCCAGATGGGTCAGGCGCTGTTTGACCTGGTGGCCACGGGCGAGCAACTGCCGGCCGAGCGTTACAAGGCCCTGAGCTGGAATGAAAGAACCTTCGAACCGGTTTATGTGAACGTGGGCAACCCGCACGCGGTTATTTTTCTTAAGTCGCCGATGAGCAGCGACGAAATGAAGACAGCCGGTGCCTGGCTCGAAACTCACCCCAATCACCCGCGGCGCATAAATATCGAGTTTGTCGAAGTGATCAACCGCAACGAAGCCAGAATTAACATCTGGGAGCGCGGCTGCGGCATGACCCAGGCGTGTGGAACCGGGGCAACAGCCACTGCAGCGGCGGGCATTAAACTTGGCCATTTTGACAAAAAGGTTACGGTTCATATGCCCGGCGGCGACCTGCTTATCGAGCAGGATGCAAATGGCATCATGTATATGACCGGGCCGGTTCAGGCGATCTGCACCGGCCAGGTTGCCCCAAGCCTGTCATGGAAGCTGAGCCGGCCATGAGCTTCAGAGAAGAAGCGCTGCGAGCTGTCAGACAGACGCTCACCGAGGTTTTGAACGGCCGGCCGCTGCCGGCGATAAAGTTTAGCGATGCGCGCTTCAAAGAGCGCTGCGGTATCTTTGTCACCCTCAAAAAGAGGGGTGAGCTGCGCGGCTGCATCGGTTTCGTCAAAGGTGTCGAGCCTCTTGGCGAAGCCATTCAGGAAATGGCACTGGCAGCGGCCACTCGTGACCCGAGGTTTGCGCCGGTTGAGGCGGCAGAGCTCGATGAAATTTCTATCGAAATCTCGGTTCTGACACCAATGACCGACGTAAAGAGCCTTGACGAGATCGAAATTGGGAAACATGGACTGATGCTGGTTGCCGGCCGCAATTCAGGGCTTCTTCTGCCTCAGGTGCCGATTGAATGGGGCTGGGATCGCGAAGAATTCCTGACCAACCTTTGTCACAAATCTGGTCTTCCCCCCGGCTCACATCTTGCGCCCGGAGCCAGATTGATGAAGTTTTCCGCAGATAT
>JAQUZA010000370.1 GCA_028691595.1 Candidatus Rifleibacteriota bacterium | reverse complement strand
TTTGTGGGGTTCACTGATGTAGAGTGACAGGGCTGAATTCAGGTCTATGCACTCGTCAGGGTTCGAGTGGTTAACCAGAGCATGTATGCCCAGAAGAGGGTTGATCGGGGTAACGGGGCTGTCTGAACCACAGGCCAGGTGAACCCCCATGTCAAGAAGGGTTTTAAAAGGGTTGCAGCCGGCGGCTCTTCTGGTGCCGAGGCGCTGGGCGTATAAACCGGTCGGGCCGCCCCAGAAATAATCAAAAACAGGTTGCACACAGACCATGGTCGAAGTGTCTCTGGCTGACTTAATTGCTTTATCCGAAGGCAGAATAAAATGTTCTATGCGGTGCGGAAGGGGCAGGGGACCAAATTTTTCGTGGGCCCAGGTGTAACAGGAGGTGACCGTTTCGATTGCCTGGTCACCAATTGCATGCAGGGCAAGCTGAAGCCTGTTGCTGTGTGCGGTTGTCAGCAGGGCTTCTATGTCTGCAGCTTTAAGATACTGGCAACCGGTAGTAGCAGCATCGTTGTAAGGCTCTGTCATTGCCGCAGTGCGGGTGCCAATTGAACCGTCTACCAGCAGGCAGCCACCCATGCGGTTCCATTTCATCTTCTGTGGCAGTGAGGGGTTGCCTGATTGATGGTAAATAATTCCGCGCAACTGGCTGCGGGAAAAAAAATCGGCTGCAGCCCTGGTTTCGCTGTCGGTTTTTTCGCAGCCCTCGAGGGCATGAACGGTGCCAACCCCTTTTTTGAAGCACTCTTTTTCTGCCTGCTTGAGGGCTTCCAGTCTGAAATCTTTGGGTAATTGGCCGTTGAGCTCGTAAGAAAGAAAATTATAGGCTTCACCTTTGATCAGGCCATTCTCGGCCGAAAGGGAAGGTAATAACTCTCTGGCCCACTTCAGGGCTCTTGAGTTCGCTACTGCTGAATGCAGGTCAGCTCGGGCCAGCCAGATAAAAGCTCTGGTGCTGATCTGGTCGAGTTCATCGGTCGTTGGTAGACGGTTTTCGCGAAGCTTCGACTCCTGCATGTTCCAGCCCAGAACGAATTCATGGTTAACGGCTTCAGCAGCGACCATTTTAAAAATTTCAGCCAGTGAAGAAGCCTGGTCAAGCTGGCAGCCAAGCATGGTTATGCCCGTCTGGGTAAAATGAACGTGAGCATCTGAAAACGCGGCAAAAACAGTGGCTCCGCCAAGATCGATGCCGATTGAACCGTCATCGGGAAAAGGAAGCTGATAGCCGGTTTTTGTTATAATGCCGTTGGCAACCTGCATGGTATCAAAGTCTTTTTTGGCGTAATCCGGCAGGTTCCGGCCTGAGAAGTTGAAGAAAAATGCTCTTTTCATACTTAGCTATCTTGGTTCTGCCGTATTAAATGCTTATAAGCCATAAATCTATATGATTTTAAAAAGGCAGGTTGCGGTAAAATTTGACGGCAGCGGCAAAACAATTGGCCAGCCAGTTAAATGGCGGCCATAAAAGGGCAACCAGCAGATTAAGTAGCTTGTAAAGTCTGGTGATGCGTAAAACCCAGAAAATTGCAAAAAAAACCGCACAGGCAGCAGCCGCTATGGCTGAATAAAAAAGCCAGACACCAGTTTTGCCACAGGGTCGGCAGATCGGGTCAAGCGGGCAGGGTTTGAGGTTCGTTCCGAGCAGTCTGCAGGCTATATGTGCAGGAATAGCCCTTGAGACTGGTCGCGATGAACATTCACCGTTAAGATGTTTCAGTAATACCATAATTGCGATATTACCAGAACCCTCGATTGGCTTCAACTGATTTTAAGGTTTAAAAAAAGTCGTTAAAATGATAGATTTAACTTCATGAGAGATCTTGAAATGGGCAGTAAAATTGATGACGGATTCGGTATCATACCGGTTTGTTTCGCGCCGGGGCCGATAAGGCGGCTCTTTGGCCATTCAACATTCGTCTATGAGGCTGAAAACATAAACATCGGTTCTTCAGATTCACCACAGCGGCTGAGTTGGGCCGAAATCGACAATATTACCGCCTCAGATGGGCAGATTCATCTGACCTGTGCATCTGGCAGGGTTTTGAGCCTGTCATGCGGCCAAAAAGCGGTTCGGGCTGCTTTGCTCGCTAACAGGCTGCGCAACGAATATCTTGAGTTACAAGATTTTTTTGCCACAGAAAAAAACATAACCATTGAACGCGGGTTTGCCCTGTTTGAAAAATGCCTTGAATTTAGAGCCTTACCCTATGTCAGGGCCGTCGACGTGCTTTTAAAAACAGCCGTTGCCAACTTTTTTACTGATATTCATCTCGAACCGATAGATGCGGGGGTAGTGAGAATTTCATACCGGGTTGGCGGCGAGGTTAAGTCTGCTGTTAATTTGAGCCGCAACCAGCACGATCGGGTTACCGCCAGATTGAAGCATCTGGCTGGCTGTCTTTCACATGTATTTGACACCGCCCAGGAAGGCGCTTTTCGTCAGGAAAACTTCGATGTCCGTATTTCGACATTCCCTACGGGCAACGGTGAACGCGTATCTTTGCGCATTATTACCGCCCTGCGTTTTAAAAAGGTTGCAGATCTCGGCTGGTCAGAACAGATGGTTGCCGGTTGGCTCGGCAGCATAAAGGGTGTTAGAGGGCTTTTTATAATTTCGGGCCCGGTTGGCAGCGGAAAAACTACCGCCATGTATGCCACGCTTTCTGAACTCGCTTCTGAGGGCCTTGGTCTGCGCGTCGTAACCGTAGAAGACCCGGTTGAAGCCGCGATAGGCGGGATTTGCCAGTCTTCGCTCGACCAGATGAAAGAAAAAGATCTGGCAGCCGCTTTTAAGCACCTTTTGCGCCAAGATCCAAATATTGTCGCCCTTGGCGAAATCAGAGACCTTAAATGCATTAAAGAAGCTTTGCAGGCCGGGTTGTCCGGGCATCTGGTTTTGGCAACGTTTCATGCGGGCTCAATTAATGAAGCTCTCGATCGTATCAGGCAGATGGGGGGCGAAGATCGCCTTGTTTTGTCTGGTTTAAAGGGTATTCTTCACCTCGACCTGAAGAGAAAACAGGGAAAAATTGTTCCTGAAGTAGATTTTGCCCTGTTTGACGGGTCTGAATTAAGGAAAAAAGTATGAATCCAGCAGCTATGATAAATTTACCGGCTTTGGCAAGGGCCTTTGACAGTCGTGAATTATCAATGTTTCACCTCGGTGTTCTTCTGCGCGACAAAATTCCATTGCCCCAAGCGCTTCGGCAGATCGCCATTTCCGCCGAAAACAAAAGAATCAAGACCGCCGCCGCCAGAGCAGCCGAGCTGTTGGCATCCGGGCACAGCCCGGAAGAGGTGTTTGCCGGCTCTGAAACCATTGTCTTTCCGGCCCAGTGTCGCTACATTCTTGCCACCCCCCTGTCTGAAGAACTGAAAGGCCAGCTGTTGAGCGGCTGGAATCGTGAAAAATCGGCGGCATTTGCCCTGACCCAGCATCTTCTTTTTCCATTTCAGACCTTAGTCATTGGCTCTATGGCGATGGTCGCCTTGATTACCTTTGTTCTGCCGCAGTTTCGCGAAATTCTTCTCGGGTTAAACATTCATGAACCGGGTATTGCCGGGCAGGTTATTAACTTTGCTTCTTCAGCAGATGCAATGTTACTTGCCATGTTTTTTCCGATATTTATGGCCATGTTGCTTGCAGCTGCTTTTTATGCTGGAAAAAGCATTTTTCATGTCTTTGTTCATTATGAAGAGCTGAGTCTGTTTCGTATGTTGAACGCTGTTTCAGCTGAACACCGCATGCGCGTTCTTGAAGTAATGGCAGTATCACATAATTTCCCCAAACTTGCTGTTAAGCTCAAAGCTTTTGCCCGGGCTGTTAACAGTGGCGAAGACATTGTGCCTGCCTCCAGTAAGGTTGGTCTCGATTCTTTTGTGAGCTGGTTTATTCAGCTTGCAGCTGATGAAGAGCACGGGTCAATTCTTCTCACTCAGGGTTCCGAACTTCTTGAAACCCGTGTGAATAGCGGGCTCGAGCGGGCAGGTCGACTGCTTGAGATTTTCAGCGTTCTTGTTCAGGGCGTGACGTTTGGCCTGATCACCTATTCTGTATTTCGGGTCATGGTGACTATAATGCTTGGAGCAATAGAATGAATGAGCAAAATCTTCGTCGTGAAGTCATAACATTTTGCCAGCTGGTG
>JAQUZA010000369.1 GCA_028691595.1 Candidatus Rifleibacteriota bacterium | reverse complement strand
GCTGATGCCCGTTCGTGCAACACCGCCCGGGTAAACCTTGGCACTGTAATTGATGGCATGCTGCATTTCGTGAGCGATTGTTTCACGGGTGGCAGCCCGCCAGTATTCACCAGACCACTTGGTGCTGCTTGGGCTCCAGATACCGATAAGGTCACGCTGATTGCTGTTCGTGGTGGCCCCGGGGGTCATATCGATTGAGTTAAAAAGGCCGGCAAAGCCGATTTTTGCATAAACAGGCGAAATGATGATCGACAGACAACCATCATCATCGATGTCATAAACATCGCCATAATTATTGTGCATCAATGTATAAATGAAGGTTTCAAATTCTTCAGCAAAATGATTCAGGTCGTCACTGGTAACCATGTAGACACCTTCTTTGGCACTCAATCCATCAAAAGCGTCCTGGTCAACAAAGATTTTACAGTGGTCGGTCATTCTCTCAAGTTTGCAGTTGCGGGTTATGTATGATAAACCGGTAGAATTCGATACCATGCTGATCGGATAAACATTGCCAACGGCTTCATTCTTGTGATCGCTGGCACGCAACGAGGCGCGAAAATTGCCACCGGTCTGACGCAGGGCATTCAGAGTATTTCGGCGCAGGTTCTCTTCGAGTTGCCCCTTTACCGAAGACATCTGAATCAGGTCCAGGTCGGGCATAACCCGCATCGAAGCCTGCAGCAAAGATTCATCAGGCTTAAGCGAAGCCGCAAACGAGGTTGCCGGACTCAGCGCCACTGTTTGAGCAGAGCCAGAATTATTAGTTACAGTCATCAGAAAATTGGCGGCCTGATTGGCGATCACCGGAAGCGTCACCACAAGGTTGGCCGCCGGGCTTGAATGAGAAAATTCGCTCTGCGAAGCCTGCAGTGTAAGTGCCGGTGGGGCGGTTTCAGTCTCTTCGTTCAGCGGCGGGGTAACAACCCCACCCCCTCCACCACCACCGCCGCCGCAGCCAACTGCAAAAGTCAGCAGTATCAGGGCTATCAGAGCAAAGAAATGCTTATTATTAAAATTTATCTTCATTTTTACCAACCTTAGTTGAGATTTCTCTATAAGTATGCACACAATCAGCGCAAATTTCCAGCAACTTAATACAAATTTACACTTCATCAAGGTTGTGAAAAACACACCAGAGATATCAATCAGAGCGATTGATAAATGAGGCGGGTTGCATTAGAATTCAGCATATGACAAACAAAAACGCCATGCTCGGTCATTTCTGCCGCCAGTGCCATACCGCTGTCACGTCAAACGCCGCGGTCTGCCCGCTCTGTGGC
This sequence comes from Candidatus Rifleibacteriota bacterium, assembly GCA_028691595.1. Classification (GTDB taxonomy): domain Bacteria; phylum Muiribacteriota; class Ozemobacteria; order Ozemobacterales; family Ozemobacteraceae; genus Rifleibacterium. The sequence continues at coordinate 2,865 of JAQUZA010000369.1, read as the reverse complement.
CTTTCCAGACCTGTTTTCGAAAAACTGAACCCCCTCGAAAAAGAGTATCTGGCCAACCCTCCGCTTGTTCCGCCAAAGTTTCACCATCTTTGCGAAACAATTAACCCCAACAGCAGCCTGGCCGGAAACATGCTGACCGAGTTTGGCAAATACCTGGGCAACCCAGGGCAAAGCTGGCTTCTGATTGTAGCCTTGCTCGCATTGATTCTGGGTGGCGGCATGATGGCCCTGCACCTGCTTTTTCCTTTAAGCTTCATGCTATTTTGGGCTGGAATGGTATTCACGGCCTACGACATGGTTCAGTTCAGCCGGGCAGCAGCAGTATCACTGCTGGTTCGCCGTCTGCAGATGCGCGGCGGCTCATCACCCTACTCTGTACATTTCAGAATTGAAGAACAGCTGACCCAGATGTTTTCGAGTCTGCAACTGATTCTCAACTCGTTTTTCGACAAGAACTGGTCAGGGCCTGCCATCGAAATGCAAGCCGCCGCCGAAAGCTTTCTTCAGGCGGTCAAAACCGTTACCGCCCGCATTCAGAAATTTGCCCAGCTTTCACTTGAAACCGCATCGATTATCTGGCGAAACAATGTTTATGCAATTGTCGCCGACCCACAAACCACCTACCAGGAAAAGGTAGTTGCCATTGCCAATAAGATTCGCGAGGCCGAAGCACTGATCATGCGCTTTCGCTGGATGATGAACCTCGGCAATATTCATAACATCATGGTAAATCATGTTTCTGGCACCAGCACCGGAAACGCAGGTGAAGACCGGCGGGCCGCCATAACAGAAACCTTTCTTGGCCCACATGGCCCAATGACCGAAGCCTATTACGGCAATTTCGAGCATGTCCCGTTCGAAATCCCTTTCAAAATGCGCTTTTTCTGGCACCAGCAGCTTCCACCCCACCCTCTGCCGGCTGAAGACATAGCCACTGAACTGCCGCAGACCCGCGAACTTTTCGAAAGTATCGAACAGGTTCGCAAACTGAAAGGCAAGCTTGAAGAGCAGATGATTTTAGACTGCACCGCCAACGCCGTCTCCAATGCCAGCGGCCAGGAAACAACCGCTCTTGAAGCCCGCGACCTGCAAAGATTTCAGCTCTACAGCCAGTATCTCGATATCCCAAAGTTTCAGCCTGATTCAGACGAACTTCAAGATCGGGTTGACAGACTGAGAGCTCAGATAAAAATCTGACAAGGATTAACACTGATCAGAGAAAAAAGGCCGGGAAAAAGCCAGGAGATTCTTCTTTATCCGTGGCGGGGGACAGCGTATCCGTGGCACTTTGTTGACTTTAAGGATATAGCAGGTTAACCTGCCAACATGACATCGCAGGCCGAAAATCACCCCACCCCCCAGCGTTTTGCCGTACAATTGCTGGCACCATATAAGCGGCACCTTGCCTATGGCATGGCTTCACTTATCGTAGTCGATATAGCCGACATCCTGCCTCCGGTCATACTTAAATACGCCATCGACAGCATCGAACGCCAACAGGGCTTTGAGCCACTTGCCTGGTGTGGCCTGGCACTGCTTCTTACGGCTGGTGTACAGGGAATCTTCAGGTTTTTCTGGCGGCAGTTTTTTCTGGGGACTTCGCACCATTCTGTTTACGACCTGCGAAAAGCGCTGTTTGCGCACCTGCTCAAATTGCCGTTTCATTATTTCAGCCGGACACGCACCGGCGACATAATGTCGCGCCTTACCAACGACATCCAGGAAATTCGTTTCATGTTCGGGATAGGAATTCTCGTCATCCTCGATGCTTCGTTTTATTTCCTTACGGTTCCGTTCATAATGCTCTGGCTTTCAACAAAGCTCACGCTGATAACAATGCTGCCGTTTCTGCTGATTCCGGCAATGGTGGTAATGGTAAAAAACTCTATTCATAATCGTTCTCGCGATGTTCAGGCAAGGCTTTCAGACCTTTCATCGAGAGCTGAAGAAAATTTGTCGGGAATACGTGTCATCAAGGGCTTCAGAATTGAAGAAAGCGAAATCAGCCGCTTTAATCAGTGTGGATTAAAATTCGTTCGTGACAAGATCAAACTGGCAAATGTCGAGTCACTGTTTCACCCGGCCCTCGATCTGGTAGTGGCACTCGGCATGGTTGTGCTGCTTTATTTTGGCGGCAATATGGTCATCGCGGGCAGCCTGACCCTTGGCTCTTTTATCGCTCTTGAATCATACATGCTTAAACTTAGCTGGCCAATGATGGCAATCGGCTGGATAATAAACCTTTATCAGCGCAGTATGGCTTCCATGGAGCGTTGTCTGCAGATTCTACGCGAACCAACGGCAGCCAGCACTGATCTGCAGACAAGCGAAAGCGCCCCAGAAAACTTCAGTATTGAAGTCAGTGGCCTCAGTTTTACCTACCCTGAGGCAACCGTACCAAGCCTGAAAAATATCAGTTTCAAGCTGAGTGAAGGGCAGACCCTCGGAATCACCGGGCCGGTTGGCAGCGGAAAAAGCACTCTTCTGCGACAGCTGATGAGAATGTTTCATCCTGACCAGGGTTCAATAAAAATTGGCGGCATAGACACAAACAGGCTTTCTCTGAAGGCACTTCGCGATCTTTTTGCTTATGTGCCTCAGGAAACCTTCCTGTTCTCAGAATCTATCCGTGAAAACATCCTTTTTTCACAGACTGACAAAGATCAGGCAGAGGCTGCGGCAGGCTTTGCCAACAGTGCCGGCCTCGAAAGCGAACTGAAAGGGTTCCCGGCCGGACTTGAAACAATGCTCGGCGAGCGAGGAGTCAACCTCTCTGGTGGCCAGAAGCAGCGGGTGTCGCTGGCACGAGCCATTGCTGCCAACAGACCAATACTGGTGCTCGATGACTGCACCAGTGCTGTCGAC
>JAQUZA010000368.1 GCA_028691595.1 Candidatus Rifleibacteriota bacterium | reverse complement strand
GCCGCTGGCCTGAACCTGCCGGCAATTATCACGACCCCAGAGCCGGCATTGCTGACTGCGTCAGGTCGCCGCGCAACTGCTCTATAAAAAAACTGCCACGTAATTACGCCGGCATCAATCTGCCCTCAGAGTTGCTCGATTCTCTCGACCCTCTTTATTTGATTGCTCTGCAGGCCGGTCGCGATGCGTTCTTTGATGCTGATACCTCCGGCCTTGACCTGAAAAGGGTTCAGGTTATTCTGGCGAACATTGTTCTACCTACCGACTCAACTTCACAGATCACCAGAGAGCTCAATCTGCAGATACTGAGAAACCGCCTTAAAAATGAACCCCTTACCCGTGACAACCTGTTTATCGGCAACCCTCTTAACCGCTTTTCGGCTGAGCTGCCGGCCGGTCTGCTGGCCGCAGCGCTTGGTATTGGCGGTGGCCATTTTACCCTAGATGCTGCCTGCGCCTCGTCACTTTATGCCATTAAACTCGCTTGCGAAGAGTTGACAGCGCACCGGGCCGATGCCGTTATTTCGGGCGGCGTCTGCAGACCCTCATCACAGTTCACCCAGATGGGTTTCACCCAGCTGCACGCCCTTTCTCAAAGCGGTATCTGCCGCCCGTTCGACCGCGAGGCCGATGGCCTGGTCGTAGGAGAAGGTGCCGGAATTTTCGTGCTCAAGCGCCTTGAAGACGCACTCAAGAGCAACGATAAGATATATGGTGTGATTCGCGGTATTGGCCTGGCGAACGATGTTGGTGGCAGCCTGCTCGCCCCAGACTGTGAGGGCCAGCTGAGAGCCATGCGCGCTGCCTACCAGCAGGCAAACTGGAGCCCGGAAGACGTTCAACTGATCGAATGCCATGGAACCGGCACCCCAAAAGGTGATGCGGTTGAACTGGACAGTCTGAAACAGCTCTGGCAAAGCGTTAACAATACCGAACGCCGGTGCGTGATCGGCTCGGTAAAATCAAATGTCGGGCATTTGCTTACTGCTGCCGGGGCTGCCGGCCTTATGAAGCTTCTTCTGGCATTAAAAAACCAGACATTGCCCCCTGAAGCCAGCTTTAACAGCCCTGATCCGGCGATCGAACTCGATAAAAGCAATTTTGACATTCTCAAACAACCCCGTGCCTGGGAACCCCTGCAGCCCGGTCTTTCAAGAAAATGTGCCTTGAGCGCTTTCGGGTTTGGCGGCATTGACGGGCACGTTCTGATCGAAGAATTCATTGAAGCTCCCCAAAACAAAAACGAGCCCGCATCGCTTACGCAGGAGCTACCTGAAATAGCTGTGGTCGCCGTTGAAACAAGGGCCGGCCGGTTGAAAGACCTCGGTGAATTTCAGGACGCAGTTTTTAACTGCCGCCCTGAGCGCCGGCCATTGCCAGAAAACCGTCACCCATGCACCCTGAATGAACCATGGCTAACTCAGGGGTCGTATGTAGACGAACTCAATATAACCCCGGGCCAGTTCAAGATTTCACCGCGCGAAATACCAGAGATTCTGCCACAGCAACTTCTGATGCTGCAGACTGTTGATGGCGCACTTTCCCGCCTCACTGGTAATCGCGGTAACAATCTGCGCTGGGGTGTCTACATGGGTATCGGGCTTGACTTTGAAAGCACCAGTTTTGCCTCACGCTGGGGAATGAAAGCGGATCTGGCTGCCAATGGGCTTGACGAGTATTCAGCCGGCGAATTGAGTGATGCGATCACCCCCCCGCTCAATAACCCGCGCACAGTTGGTGCCCTGGGCGGAATCGTAGCGAGCAGAATTGCCCGGGAATTCAATGTCGGCGGCCCTTCACACACCTTTTCATGTGGCGCTAACTCTGGTCTGGCCGCCCTTGATTCTTCTGTCAGAGCCTTACAAAGAGGTGAAATTGATACCGCAGTGGTCGGTGCCGTCGATTTTGCAGGTGACTTGAGACACCTGCTGGCCACCGACACAATTCGCCCATTTTCCCGCAACGGACAGTCTGTTCCCTTTGACGTTCAGTCTGAGGGGCCCTTCCCCGGAGAAGGCGCTGTGGCCTTGATTCTTAAGAGGAAAGAAGACGCAATAACCGACGGGGATCGTATCATCTCGATAATTAAGGGTATTGGCAAGGCCGGGGCGACAACCATGAACGATCCGGTGGCTTGCACTGATGCATATCTGAGAGCCATGGAACAGGCATGGCAGGAATCAGGTCTAAAACCCGAAACTGCCGGGCTTTTTGAAACAAACGGCAGCGGTTCACCAGATGAAGACCTTATCGAAGCCGCCGCATTCTGCAGTTTCATGCCCGTCAGAAATGTTGAAGAAAGCCAGCTGTTTCAGCAGAACGACCAGCTTTGCGCTCTGTCGAGCACCAAGATGGTCATTGGTCATACAGGTGCCGCTTCAGGGCTTTTTTCGCTGGCCAAAGCGGCAATCTGCATATATCAGCAGGTTCTTCCCGGGTATAAGCTTCTTAAAGAACCAATAGCAGCGCTTGGCAACCGTCAGGACTTCTTTTTCACTCCTGATAATCCGCAATACTGGTTGAGAAACCGCATCAACGGGCCACGTGTGGCAGGCGTCTCTTCGATAAGCGTTGACGGATCATATTATCATGCTGTTCTCGCAGGTTACGAAGATGAAGAGCAGTTGAGCGAAAAAGCACAGACTGCCAACGCCCGTGCCAGAGTATTCCCGGCTGGTGCTCCTGCCGAAACTGTTTTTGTTGTCGGGGGTGTCAATGCCTGCGATCTGCGTGAACGTCTCTCGGCCCTGAAAAATCTCGAAGCATCTTCGGTTCATGAACTTGCCCGGGACTACTGGCATAATTACCCGCCACGCGAAGAGGCCACTGTATTTGCTTCGATCGTTGCTGACTCGATACCCGAATTACGCCGTCGAACCGATTTTGCCATCAGGCATCTCTATAACAATGAAGACAAAATGCTGCAAACCGGCCCCGAAACGAATGACCGGGTGTTCTATAACCCACGGCCAAATGGCCTTGCCGGCAAAACAGCCTTCGTGTTTCCCGGCTCAGGCAATCATTTTCTCGGCATGGGTGCCGAAACAGCCCTGACCTGGCCCGAACACCTGCGCCGTCTCGACAGCCAGCACGAACTTCTTGCAGCCCAGTTTGCACCGCGGCAGATAATGCCATGGCGGCTCAGTTACCCCACCGGCTGGGAAACCGAAGCCATGCGCGAATTGATTGCCGACCACAACTCACTTGTTTTCAGCCACGTTTCCTGCTGTGCCCTTATAAGTGATATAGTTCGCAGCTTTGGCATCGAACCATCGATTGTCATGGGCTATAGCCTTGGCGAAACGGCCGGCAATTTTGCCACTCGCACCTGGCGTGAACGCGATGAAATGGTGCGACGCATGCGCGCCTCGAATCTATTTACCAGCGAACTGATCGGGCGTTATAATTCTGCCAGGCGACACTGGGGTCTCGATGAAAAAGCAGAAATCGACTGGCTGCTTGGCGTAATAAGCTGCCCCGCACGCGAAGTCGAAAAGCTGGTTAAAGAATTCGACCAGACCTACATTCTTATTGAAAATACCCCTGAAGAATGTGTTATTGGTGGCAACCGCAATCAGGTAGAACAACTCGTCAGGAAAGTCGGCAAAACTTTCTTCGTTCTCGAAGGGGTATCTTCTGTGCATTGTGAAGCAGCTCTGCCGGTTGCAGATGAATACAGAGCCCTGCATCTTTATGACTGCCACCCGCCTGCCGGCAAGATTTTTATCAGCAGTGGCCTTGGTAAGGTTTATCAACCCGAAAAGAATGCCTCAGCCGATTCAATAAAGGCTCAATGCATTGGCAAGATAGACTTTCCCAAATGTGTTGAAGCGGCCTACAGTGAAGGAGCGCGCGTTTTTCTCGAAATAGGGCCACGTGCCTCGATGTCGCGTATGATCGGCAGCATTCTTGGTGACCGACCGCATTTTGCCAGATCAGCACTCCTGTTCGGGCAAAACCAGAACAGCACTATGCTGCGTTTTATCGCCAGCTGCGCTGCCGAAGGCATAAAGGTCGATCTGGCACCGCTTTTCAGAGAAAGAGAAACGGTTATTCCTCGTCTCAAAGTAAAAGCGCCGCCGATAACCCTTCGCCCGGGCTATCAGATTAAACCGGTCAAGCTTGCTACGCCCGCACCCGTAGTTTTATC
>JAQUZA010000013.1 GCA_028691595.1 Candidatus Rifleibacteriota bacterium | reverse complement strand
TCTGGCGCTGGCTCATCCATTCCTTAAAAAGGGTGCCGTTTCATTTCTGATGACCGGCGCATATATACATCACTCATTTTCGAGCGTGCAGATGCCTTTTAAAATCGGCGCGCCGACCGAAATGCTTGGTATCATCACCCAGGACCGCGAAAAAGGCCTGAGTGGCGAACTGGGTCGTTTCCCCGAAATGGTGCCGGTTCAGATTGACGTTCTTGATAAAAATCTGCAGATCACCCGCAGTATTAACTATCAAATCGTCAGAGACCCTTCTGTTTTTGTGATGGTGCTCGAGTCTACGCTTATTCAGGCTCTTGAAGGTGTTATTGACCGTGCTGGAGCAGGCACTGCACTACTGGGTGTCTCTCTCGACTGTTCAAACAAAACTGGCTCGAAATACAATTTCAGGCGCGAAAACCTTTTTTATTCAAGAACCGACATTGTTCAAGCTCTGATCAATGAAGTTACCAGTCTCATGGATATGATAACCGAGAGTGAACACGAAGAAGTCATGCCCAATCGACTGCTGCTGAAAATCGAGATTGAAAAGCGCCGCCGCACTCTTTCAATTGAAAAAGTTGAAGTCAAAAATTCATCAGTTTCGAGCGGCGGGGTGCTGGATGTCGAAGTTACCCTAAGACCCTTTCGCGAAGATAAGTTTGTAAGAAAGGTTAAATTGCCGATTCCTCACGATATCGGTCGTGAGAACCTGGTATTGTCTGTGTTTGGCCTTAACATGAAAGTTGAAGACGTTGATGTTCAGACTGACTCACGCGAGAGCAAAACCGGGCGTGATTCTCGCTCGGAAGATTCACCACCGGCTGATTTCGATACTGTTATTCGAACATGGGTCAATTCACCCAAAAATTCAGATATTCTTTTTCAGCTCACCGCTGAGGGTGATGATTCCAAGAAGCTAAAACTGAACGGTCGTGACTTTGAGATTCAACCAACCAATCTTGTAGTTACCGGGCGGGTTGATACTACTTTGACCCTCAGCGAGGAGTAGGTTTTGTTCGCAAAATTTATCAGAGATTTCGTTGAATCGATTGGCAGCATGAGCATTCTGTTCATGCAGACCATCTACTGGACAATACATAACCTCAGAACCGGAAAGTTTGCCTTCAGGAACCTCCTCGACCAGATGTCGAGAATCGGGGTCGATTCTCTTCTCATGGTTGCGATTACTGGTGTTTCAACAGGTGCGGTTCTGGTTGTGCAGATTGGCTACCAGTTTGCGCAGATGGGTGCTCAGAGTTATGTCGGTGGCGTTGTCAGTCTGGCTATGGCGAGAGAGCTGGCACCAATTTTGACTTCGATTGTTGTGGCCGGCAGAGTTGGAAGTTCTATTGCCGCAGAAATCGGTACCATGAAAATTACCGAGCAGATAGATGCTCTTGAAGCTATGGCCACCAACCCCGTTGATTATCTTGTTGTTCCAAGATTCTGGGGCTGCACAATAATGCTTTTCATGCTCACCATTTTTACCAACGTCGTCGGTATGATCGGCGGCTCAATTGTTGCAGTTCACCAGATTGGTCTGACACTTATTTCATTCAAAGACTCGATTCTTCATATGCTTCTGGTGCAAGATCTGATGGGTGGGCTTGTGAAAGCGACGGTCTTTGGCGCAATCATCGGCATTATCGGTTGCTATAAAGGTTTTACAACTGAGGGCGGCGCAGAAGGTGTCGGTCAGAGCACAACAAGCGCAGTTGTCGTTTCAATCATGATGATTCTCGCGGTCAATTATTTTCTTACTGTCGGCATCAACAACTTTAATACGGCTTACCTGCTATGATAATCGTTTCAAATTTACAAAAAAGTTTTGGCCCGAAACAGGTTCTTAAAGGCGTAAACCTGAAAATTTATGACGGCGAATCACTTGTGATTCTCGGGCCCTCCGGTTGTGGAAAAAGCGTGCTGCTCAAGCATATTATCGGGCTGATGAAACCCGACAGCGGCCAGGTTTTGATCGACGGCGAAGACATCACCCGTTTTGAACAGAAAAAACTCGATGCTTTGAGAATGCGAATGGGCATGCTTTTTCAGTCTGCAGCCCTGTTCGATTCACTGAATGTCGAAGAAAATGTTGCCTTTGGTCTGCGTCGGCACACAAAACTGACCAGTCGTGCCATTCATCACATCGTCTCTGAGAAACTTGAAATGGTCGGCCTGCCCGGCACTAACTACCTCATGCCTTCTGAATTGTCTGGGGGGATGCGCAAACGTGTCGGCCTGGCGCGTGCAATTGCCATGGAGCCGGAAATAATTCTCTATGACGAGCCAACTACCGGTCTTGATCCGATAATGACTTCAGCCATCGACGAACTGCATCTCAGCCTTAAAGAGAGGCTGGGGGTAACTTCTATTGTGGTAACTCATGATCTTAAATCAGCTTATCGAGTCTGTGACCGCATTGCTTTGCATTTCGGCGGTCAGATAGTTGAAATTGGTACACGTGAAGAGATAATTAACTCACCAAACCCTGTGGTACAGCAGTTTATTCGTGGCGAAGCTCAGGGCCCGATGACTCTTTTATAAGAGAAATACAGGAGAAGCAAATGAACTCGACGGTCAAAGTTGGAATCATGACATTAATCTCAGCATTATTGCTGTCGTATATGGTTTTTATTATCGGCGATTTCAGCTTCTCAGAAAAAGGCTACAGCTTTTTGATAAGCTTTTACTCGGTAAACGGCTTAAGCAAGGGTTCTACTGTCTCTATGTCGGGGGTTAAAATCGGTAAGGTCACCAGTATCGAGATTCGTGACGACCAGGTTTTCGTGAATGTTTATATTCAGGATAACAAGCTGCGAATCAGGCGAAAAAGCACTTTTACCATTTCTACCGCCGGCCTGATGGGCGAAAAATTTGTCGAAATCATGCCGACCAGAGATTACACATCGCTCTATGTTAACGACGGCGATGTAGTGGCAGGCACCGACCCGACACGCATGGATGAGCTTTTCGAACAGGGCAATGTGCTGATTCAGAAGCTTCAGGAGCTTACGGCTTCGGCAAAAGACATTATTGGTGACCCCGAACTCAAGGAAAACACCAGAATCATGTTCAGAAATGCCAGACTTGCCTCAGACCGCATGAATGAAATCATTAATTCGGTGCGCAACCGCAGCGACCGCATTGTTGAAAGCCTCGATAACATTCTCCACCGCGTTGACGGTGAAATCGAAAAGAATCGCGAAGACATCAGATCTGTTGTCGCCAACTTCAGACTGTTCAGCGATCGTCTGTCTAACATTACCGAAGATAGCCGTGAAGATTTCAAAGAAATTATCGCTAATGTCAGAAGCACCACTGACAAGCTTGATGACATGATTGCCAAGCTGAACAAGAACGATAAGATGACTGATGATCTGCGCACAACCATCGAATCATTACGCGATGCATCTGATAATGCAAAAGAAATTACCCGCGAAGTCAAAGAGATCGTCGCCGACAAGGAAATTCGCCAGAAGATCAATACGGGGCTCGATGATGCTCACAAACTGGCTCAGGCTGTCGATAAAGTGTTCCTGAATATCCGCCAGACACGAATTGACTTCAAATATCTGCTCAGATATCGCGAAGATACCGAAACCTTTATTTCTGATCTGAATGTCGATCTCTATCCCAGCGACAAAACTTTCTATCGCATAGGTGTCGAAGATATCGGTGGTGAAGATAACTTTAACCTTATGGTGGCAAGGGGTGCTGATACCAATCTGGTTAAGAGAGGCGGTATTATCAGCTCCAAGGTTGGTCTTGGTTTTGACTACTACCTTGGCAAGCCGATTCAGCTCAGCGTCGATCTAATCGATACTACAGATTCAGAAGTCAGGCTCAAAGCCGGTTATCTCATGACCGAGAACATCAGATTCGAACTGCGCATCGATGATGCGGTTGACAAACGTGATGTTCAGTTCGGTGTCGAGTACAAATTCTAATTGGGGAATTCGATGACAGTCGCTGCTAAAAATAATGTCAGACCTAAGGTGCTGATAATCACCACCGGTGGCACCATAACCATGTTGCGTGGGCCACGTGGTGATCTTTACCCCTGCGAAGATGCCAGACTGCTGATAGAAAAGATTCCTGAACTCCGTTTGCTGGCTGAAATAGATGTCTTTTCGGTGACCAATATCGATTCGAGCAATCTAACACCAGATATCTGGTTAGCCATAGCCAAAGCAATTTTTCAGCGCATGAAAGATTACGACGGGTTTGTGGTGGCTCATGGTACTGATACTCTTTGTTACACTGCATCTGCTTTGTCGTTTCTGCTGCAGGAACTCAATAAGCCCGTGATTATTACCGGGGCTCAGGTGCCGCTTGAAGAAATTGGTTCTGATGGTCGGGCGAACCTTATCAATGCTGTCAGAGTTGCAATCTCAGAACTTGCTGAGGTTGCCGTAGTCTTCGGGACCCTTGTTATAAGAGGCACACGTGCCAAAAAAATGTCAGTTTTTGATATGCAGGCATTTATTTCTGTTAACGATATTCCACTTGGTACGATTGGTCTTTCCATCAAGTTCAGTGAATTTGCCCGTTTGCGCAGTCGGCGCAAGCCGATGCTGCGTGCCTTTTTAAATGAAAATGTTGCTCTTCTTCCTGTTTATCCGGGCATTAAACCTGAAATAATTGATTTCCTGGCAAAAACTCATAAGGGTATTGTGCTCGAAGGTTATGGAGCCGGCAATATTCCAACTGGTGAAAATGGTTTAATTCCGGCAATTTCGGCTTCTATTGCCGCCGGTATTCCCGTTGTCGTGTGTACTCAATGTATTGTCGGGTCAACCGAAATGGAACTGTATCAGGTTGGCAGAGCTGCTCTCGATGCCGGTGCTATTCCCGCTATGGACATGACTCCCGAGACCGCAATGGTTAAACTGATGTGGGTTCTTGGCCAGACAGGCGATATTGCAACGATTGATTCGATGATGCAGAAATCCTTTGTCGGAGAACTTCACGAGGTCAGCTGATTTGAAAAATTGCCCCGAGTGTGGAAAACCCGTTGCGGCCAGTCTTATGTACTGCGGCGTTTGCGGTGCTTCAGTCAGTCAGCCCTTAAGAAGTCGTCGTGAACGCCTGCTTTTTTTTATGACCCCTCTGTTTCTCGTGTTGCTGTGCGTTGCTTTGAGTTATGAACTTGGAGTGGTTGAACCGGTTGATACAGGCTTGCTGTTTGCCGGTACAATTGTTTTTGTGTTTCTGGGAGCTGCAGGGTTGTTTGCAACAGCGGTCTGGTTGCTTTCCATACCGGCTTTGCCCGAAAGCTACTGGCATGCTGGTATTTTTGCCATAGCCCAGCTTCTGGCCTGTGGTTTTCTGCTTCATAACCTTGAGCCGGTTTTTCTTGGTGAGGTTCCGCTGAATATCGGTCCTGTTGCTTATATTCAGGCGAGAGTCGAAATTTTTGCGGTCACATTCCTGCCCCTTGCCTTTGTGGGCATGCTCGGTGTGTCTGCCAGGGCCAGAATGATAAGGTTCCCGGAGAGCGTGGTTTCTGTCTGGCTCAGATTTGTTTTAAAGAATGCAGTGTTGTTCTTGCCGATTGTAACAATGCTTTTTGCCGGTGCCTTATATTTTACTGCTTCGGATAAGGCTAAAAGCAGTGTCATGCCCGGAATTGCCTATGATTTGAACGCGGTTAGCCTTTCTTTGAAAATGGTTGATAAGGCTCTCGAAAAGCATGCAGACCACGCGCCGCTGCATTTCCTGAAGGGTCTGGCAATAATTGAGGGGCAGCCCGAAGGTTACGAACCCTCACAGGCACGTGCACATCTTGAAAAAGCGGTAGCCTTGCAACCGGGGGTGCCAATTTATCTATATCGTCTCAGCGGTGCCTTTGATCTGGAGCACCGTGGAGAAGAAGCGATCAAGGTTGCGGCTTCTGCCGCGGCGTTACTGTCTGAAGATGCTTTCTTATGGCAACACCTTGGAGATCTTAACCTGAAATACCGGAATTACCACGGGGCGGTAGTTGCTTTTAAGCAGTCGCTAAAATGGAACCCGGACAATGCCGTGGTGCTTAACAATCTTGCCTATACTCTTATTGAAACTGGACAGGATCTGCCACAGGCTCTCGAAATGGCGAGGATGTCAGTTGAAAAGCTGCCAAACCTTGTTTTTAACCTTGATACTCTTGCCTGGGCGTTGCATAAAAATGGCCAGAACAGCGAAGCTCTTGAAATTATGAACTCGATTTTTCATGGCCGCAGCGAAGTTTCCCCTGAGGTCGATTTTCACTATGCCATGATCCTGTATTCAATGGATATGTTGGCCAGCCCACTGCAGACCTTTGATTCTTTGCTCGCAAGGCCTGAGGTTGCGGCTGATCATAATCTTTTTTCGCAGATTTTTGAAGCCCGCGCCGGGGTGGCTGAAAAAATTGGCAAAAAAGAAGCGATCGATGACGATAATAAGCCCGTTGGAGAATCAGTGAATGAAGAATAATCTGATAAAACTGCTTGTTATTGCCACCTTTTTGCTGCTGCCAGCCAGACTGCCAGCAGTATTGCATATTGATACGAGTTACTCAGGCAGTTTCCGCAATCATCCGGGTTTTGCAAAAATTCTGGCCGATCTGCCCTTCGTCTACCAGGAGTCCTTTCAGAAAATTCAGCGATCACTGGGTATCCCGGCCCGCGAGCAGATGTATGTGGTTGTCATGTTCTCTGACAACCTTACTTATAAGGGCTTCAGGCTCAGAGGCAAAAGACAGTCGGTGCGCACTGCCAATCGAACCATCGTTCATTACATTCATCTCGATCTTGATTTTCTGATCAATGGTCAGGCTACTCTGCTTGAAGAGATGACTCATGAAATGACTCACGCCATCATGGCCGACACGATGGGGCTTAAAGAATATGATTCTTTGCCGATGTGGGTCAAGGAAGGAACAGCTGTTCATTCTGCCGATCAAGGCCTGGCGCGGATTAAAGCCCTCACAAGACGCGGTTTTGATATAAATCTGATCGGTGGCGAAGATGAAAATATAGATGGAAACCCGATTTCTCTCGAAAAGTATGTGGAAAACTATCTCAAGATAAGGTTTCTTCTTAAAAGTTTTGGCAGCAGCGCCCTGCATCGTTTTGTTAAACGTCTGATGAAATCTGGAGATCTGAGTCAGGAATTGTCGGTTTGCTTCAATGGCCTGACTGAAGAGGTCATGAATCAGTATGCCCAGGATTTTATCAAAAAAACTCTCATGGAAAACACCAGACCGGTTGCTTCGCGTGAGAACCTGCAGCGTGGAATCAGATTCTTCGACGAGGGTGAGTTTCTTTCTGCCAGACTCGCACTCTCTGATGCTCTTTATGGGGGTCTTTCTGACAGTGAGTTTCAGCGGGCCGCTTATCTGCTGGCTGAATGCTACATTCAGGAACGTAACCCGCAGGGCGCTTTGCAGCTTTTAAAACAGTTCAAGCCCGACCCTCGCAACGTGCCGGTCGATCGTTATGAATTTTTAAGTGCCTATTCAGAGTATGCGATGGGTCTGGTGACCAAAGCCTATTTTGGTTTTAAAAAGGCTTTTGAGACTTCAAGCAACCAGGCTGTTCAGGAGGGTGCGCTCTATTATATCATCAGAATCCTGATCGAGCTTGATAACAGGCCTGAGGCTGACCGTGTTCTGGCCATGATGCGCCTTCAGTTCCCTAAAAGCGGTTATCTCGACCTTGCCGGCAGAATCATGACTCTCCGCTGACCAGCCAGTTTCTAATTATATCCTTGTCTGGCGTTGACAGCGGTGATAAGCTTGTGTTACCCTGTTGTGCCGCATTGGATGCGCGATTCTGCCAACAAGGAAACCTTTATGGAATTAAATGACAAAATTCAGCAGGCTGCAGATTTTATACGCACAAAGACCCAGGCAAAGCCACAGGTTGCCCTGGTTCTTGGTTCAGGCCTCGGCAAATTTGCCGATGAACTGAAGAATGCTGTTGCTATTCCTTTCGAGCAGATCCCTCATTTCCCTGTTTCAACCGTGAAAGGCCATGCTGGAAAACTCGTAATTGGTGAGGCTGGTGGCAAGATTGTCGTTGCTATGCAGGGCCGATTTCATTATTACGAGGGCTACAGCATGCAGGAAATTACTTTCCCCATGCGGGTAATGCTTACTCTTGGCGTTCAGGATCTCATTATTACCAATGCTTCAGGCGGTTTAAACCGCAACTATAAAGTAGGCGATCTGATGATTATGACCGACCATATTAATTTTATGGGCGGAAACCCGTTGATCGGGCGAAATGACGACAGAGTTGGGCCAAGATTCCCTCCAATGCAGGGTGTTTACACCAGGGAACTCGTGGATGAGGCTATGAAAATAGGCCGTGAGATTGGGGCCCCCGTTGAACGTGGCGTTTACGTGGCTGTTAGTGGCCCGAATTATGAAACAGCCGCTGAGCTGAGAGCCTTCAGGGTTATGGGCGCTGATGCGGTTGGCATGTCAACTGTTCCTGAAGTAATAGTAGCCGTTCATGGTGGCATAAAACGAATTCTTGGAATCAGCTGTATTACCGATATGGCCACTGGCGAAAGCCACGAAAATGTAAATCATGAAGAAGTTATTGCCGCCGCCGCTTCGGCCCAGCCATACTTTCTCAAGCTTATTCAAAGAATGCTTGAAAGGCTGTAAAAGTGCTCGAAAAGCTTGAATCGGTCAAAGAAAACTTTAAGGAACTCACTGATAAGCTGTCGAATCCAAAAGTAATCAGCAATCAGGCAGAGTTTCAAAAGCTTGCCAGGCGGCGCTCTGAACTCGAGCCAGTTGTTGAAGCCTATGCGCACTATAGTGAACTGCTCAACAGTTATGAAGGCGCACAGCACCTTCTCAATTCAGAAACTGACAAAGAACTCAGAGAAATGGCTGAGTTTGAGATTGCCGAGATAAAACCGCAGCTTGAACAGCTTGAAGCACAGCTTAAATTTTTGCTGGTACCCAAAGACGAAGACGATAATAAGAATACCATCTTTGAAATCCGTGCCGGTACAGGCGGCGAAGAAGCTGCCCTTTTTGCTGCCGATCTTTATCGAATGTATTCACGTTTTGCCGAACGTCAGGGCTGGAAGTGTGAATTGATGAGCATGAATGACACCGGAATTGGTGGGATAAAAGAAGTTGTTTTTTCCATCCAGGGAACCGGTGTCTTCGGAAAACTGAAATTTGAGAGCGGCGTTCATAGAGTGCAGCGTGTTCCGGCCACTGAGGCCTCCGGGCGTGTGCATACTTCGGCCGCCACCGTTGCGGTGCTGCCGGAGGCGGAGGATGTCGATGTGAATGTCGACGAGAATGAGCTGAGAATAGATGTTTTCAGATCATCTGGACCTGGTGGGCAGAGTGTTAATACCACCGATTCTGCGGTGCGGGTAACCCACCTGCCGACCGGAATTGTTGTCAGCTGCCAGGACGAAAAGAGTCAGCATAAAAATAAGGCCAAGGCATTGCGCATTCTCAAGGCCAGATTACTCGACAATGCCCGTCTGCAGCGTGATAATGCCAGAGCCGAAAACAGACGCAGCCAGGTTGGCAGTGGTGACCGCTCTGAGCGCATTCGTACTTACAATTTCCCGCAGCAGCGTCTGACTGACCATAGAATTAATCTCACGGTTTATCGTCTCAACGAAATTATTGACGGTGACATTGAAGATGTTATCAAGGCACTCATCGAAGCAGACAACCTGCGTAAGCTTGCCGAAGCCGAAGATGTCGGCTGAAACCCTCAGAGAACTGATTCTTGCCGCCCGGCTTGAGCTCGAATCCCATGCTGTCGAAGACGCAGCATTTAATGCCGACTGCCTGGCAGCAATGCTACTCAAGGTTAAAAACAGCCAATTGCACGGTTATTGGCAAAAACCCGCTGATGCAGATTTTAGAGAGCGTTTTGCTCGTCTGATCGAGCGTCGTTGCAGCCATGAGCCACTGCAGTATATTGTTGGCGAATGGAGCTTTCTTGATTTTGATGTTCTGGTGGGGCCCGGGGTGCTGATTCCGAGGCCAGAAACTGAAGACGTTTTTATGGCTGCCGTTCAGGCGATCAGCTTGCGCCCTTTCAAAGACGCTTTCAGGTTTGCCGATGTCGGTACCGGTAGCGGTATTCTTGGAATCGCCATGACCAGAAGATTTAATGGGGCGATTGGAGCCATGGTCGATCTTTCTGATACTGCTCTGATGATTGCACGACAGAACCTGCAGAGATTCGATGAAATTGCCCCGCGATTGTCGCTGCTTCGCTGCGACCTGCTGGGTGCCTTCGCCCCCTCTTCGCTTCAGGTGGTGATCTCAAACCCACCTTACATAGTTGCCGGTGACATTGCCGGTCTTCAGCCTGAGGTAAGTCAGTATGAGCCAATTATGGCACTGAACGGTGGCCCCTCCGGTATAGATCTTATAGAAAAACTTGTTCGCCAGTCTGAACAGGTTCTTGCCCGCGGCGGTCTGCTGGTGTTCGAACATGGGCATGGTCAGCGACAACAGTTGATGCAGATGATTAACAGTTCCTGGTCACTTATCAAAGCCGGAAATGATCTTGGCAACCGGGAAAGATATATGATTCTCGAGCGCAGTTGAAGAAATCCTGAACCCTGAGGTCATTGAATGAAAAGAGTCAAAATCGGGCAACTGCTCGCCGACCAGAGTCTTCTGCATGAATTCTTTGCTGACGTTCGCGCTGGTGCTGTGGTGGTTCTGCCAACAGATACTCTGTACGGGTTTGCTGTTGATGCTGGTAATGCCGAAGCCGTCGCCCGCGTCTACAAAATTAAAAGCCGCAGTGACCATAAACCCCTGATTCTCTTTGTTCATGACATCGACGAAATAGCTGGACTGGGCATAGATGTAAGTTCTGAAGCAAGACGGCTTCTTGAAAAATTCTGGCCGGGCGCACTCACAGCCGTTCTGCCTGCGGTGCAGCATCCGCTGATATCAGCTTTTGCCTTTAAGAACATCGGAATAAGGATTCCTGACCACTTTGAACTATTACAGCTCCTGGCCAGGCTGCCGGGCAAACTGCTTACCACAAGTGCCAACCGTTCCGGAGAACCTTCTGACGTTGATCCTGATAACATTGCTGCAGAGTTTGCCGGCGAGGTAGACTGGTTTCTTGATGGTGGGCTGCTGACAGAGTGTGTGCCGTCAACGGTGGCAGACTTTTCCGTTTTGCCACCTCTGATTCTGCGTCAGGGTAAAATCAAGCTTTAGCTGATAAATTGTCATAATTGTGATAGAATAATGCCACCTGCCGGCTGGCAGTAAAATAATAATGAAAAAGCTTACTCTGCAATTCCAGATTCTGGGTTTGACCCTGGTATTGATTCTGATACCGGTGATTGGCGCGAATATCATTTTTTCGGCCTGTCGCGGTATGTTTGCGGCAAGAAATGTTATTACCGGCACAAAAAGCATTTCTTCGCAGCTTAGAGCTATGGGTGAAACACCCATTCTCGAAGAAATACAGCAGATGAGCCTTGAAGAATTTCAGATCCCCGACGAAGAAGCTTCTGGTGAAGCGCCTGAAGACCAGGCCGGCGATGAAGTTGACAGTAGCGAAACTTCAAGCGAAGATGCCGCTGCGGTTGATAATGCCACCAAAGCATCTGCAATCGAAAGCGAAGAACCTGTTGAAGAAATAGCCGGTGATGACGAAGTGGCAGTTTCTGAAGCACCTGTGGCTCCAAAAAAGCTTACAGAAGAAGAGCTCAAGGCCGCCAAGCAGCGCCTGCTCGATGAGGCAGTCAGCAGAATCGAGATAAAGGCCCAGGAAGCAAGCATTCTCGATGAATTCGTTAACACCCGGCTTAAAGATCTCGAAGCTCTCGACGAAGGGGTAAAAAATCTTGAGATTGCTGCCCGAATCTTTTATATGGGCACCCTGTTCTTTGTGCCGGCGGTGCTTCTTATACTGTGGTTTTTTATGAATCAGGTATCAATGCCTATTAAAGACGTTGTTGAACGTCTGAAAAGTTTTCAAAATGAGAATCTTGATTCTGCCCAGACTGATATGCTCGAATGTGCCATTCAATTTGATAGCTTCCTTTCCACATCGAGAACGCTCCTTCAGGAGTCGTATTCAATTGCCCAGGAAATCGGGCGCAAGCTTGAACCCCTGACGGCAATGCCGGTGTTTTCTGACGAGAACGTCAAACAGTTTTTTACCGATGTTCAGGAAATCTCACGCAGTTCAAACTACATCGCCAACACTCTCGAATCCACAACTCTGCACATCCAGGAAGTCTCCGCTTCGGCGCAGACAATCGCTGATCGTTCCCACGAGGCTGCAACCGACAGTGCTGAAACGGCTGCTATTGCAGCTGAAGGTAAGTTTGCCGTCAGCGAAACTATCGATACCATGGGCTCAATTAAAGATGAGGTTCTTGGTCTTGAAGACGTTATCGAAAACCTTAATTCTGCTGGTAAGCAGATTGGCGAAATCGTTAATACCATCACCAATATTGCTTATCAGACTAACCTCCTGGCCTTGAATGCCGCTATTGAAGCCGCCCGTGCCGGTGAACACGGTCAGGGTTTCACGGTTGTTGCCGGCGAAGTGCGCAAACTTGCTGAAGAATCCGGCGAAGCCGCTGAAGACATCGGCAAAAAAATCAAAGAAATGCTCCTTAAAACCGGAAAAGCCGTTGAAACGATCAACCGCGGCGCGGCCAAAGTTATCGAAGGGGTTAACATTGCCAACGTGGCGGGCAACAATCTCGACAAGATCGTCAGCTCGGTTTTGAACGTTAATAAAATGATTCAGGATATAAGTGCTGCCTCAACCGAGCAGTCGCAGAACATTGACTCGCTGAGAGGCAGCATCGAAAGCATTTCGGGTGCGACTAAAATTACCTCAGAAGGCACGAGAAGGGTCGCTTTTGCTGTTAATGAGCAATTGTCTCATATCAGGCAATACATGAATGTCACCAAAGAGTTGTTGACCCTCGTGCAGATGATGGGCGACATGCTCGACAAATTCAACCTTAACTGATTTTTGCGGTTCAAAGGTATTGAACTGATCAGTAAAGGTAACCATTAAATTTTTCTGGAATTCACCGGAGACAGCGTTCTGGTGATTTCTAAACAGTTGCAGTTTTTCTTCAGCAGTTTACTGAAGACTGCCGATGTATTGTCAGAAGGGGAAGAAAATGACAGCAAAATCTTTGTTTCTTTGTGGTTTCAGCGAATTTCAGAAAACTCTCGCCGACCTTGAGATGCCTGCTTTCAGAGCAAAGCAGGTGCGCGACTGGATTTTTCGCAAATTTGTTTTTTCGTTTGACGAAATGACCAATCTGTCGTTGCCTGACCGCGAAAAGCTTAAAAAGGCATTCCCTAAAATTCTTCCACCTGTCGAAAAATACCTTCAGGACCGTGATGGCACCAGCAAAGTAGTGGTCAAACTTGGAGACGGCGAACTTATCGAAGCTGTGGCCATACCAGACGAAGACTCTTTGACCTTCTGCCTTTCAACTCAGGTTGGCTGTGCCGTGGGCTGTGTTTTCTGTCGCACCGGCGAAATGGGATTCAAACGCAATCTCTCTTCAGACGAGATTGTTCTGCAGGTGATGCTGCTTGTTAAAAGAACCGGCAAAAAGCCGACCAATATCGTCTTCATGGGAATGGGCGAACCGTTTTTCAATCGGGCGGCTCTTTTTGAAGCTATCGATGTGTTGACCGACCCTCAAGGGCTTGGTCTTGCCACCCGGCGCATAACCATTTCCACCTCAGGGGTTATTGAAGGAATCGCTGAACTGATGGACAGACCCGGTGAAGTGAACCTCGCGGTTTCGCTGCACGCCGCAGATAATGCCACCAGAACTTCGCTGGTTCCTTTAAATAAACGTTACCCGGTTGCGAAGCTGAGAGAGGCGATTGCTGCTTATGGCG
Source organism: Candidatus Rifleibacteriota bacterium (assembly GCA_028691595.1). Classification (GTDB taxonomy): domain Bacteria; phylum Muiribacteriota; class Ozemobacteria; order Ozemobacterales; family Ozemobacteraceae; genus Rifleibacterium. The sequence goes on along the minus strand of JAQUZA010000013.1, from coordinate 6,059 downwards.
AGCGCACCAGCCGTCGTGTAACCCTCGAAGTTGTGCTGCTGAAGAACTTTAATGATCAGGTTCAGGATGCCATGAACCTTGTCAGTTTTTGCGAAGGTTTGCTTGTGCATGTAAATATCGTGCGTTTCAACCACTTTCCGGGCTCGCCTTATGATCCCTCGAACGAAAAGGATGAAAAGGAATTTCGCAAAATTCTTAAAAAAGCAGGTGTTGCTGTCACCGTGAGAAAATCACGTGGGCAGGAAATTCTGGCCGCGTGTGGCCAGCTTGCAGGAAAAAGTGATGACCAGGAAAAAAAGTGATTCTTGTCTGTCGATTCTCATCAAGATGACTATCTTGATGTCGATTCTGTTGGCAGTTCTTGTTGGTGGCGTATATTTTGCCTACAACAAGCTGAATGAGTTTTTCAACCGCGGTGGCACTGTTATTGTTCCTGATTTCCGTGGCAAACATATAGTTGAAGTCATGAAATCAAAGCCCGCCGGGCTTGAGGTTGTGCGCCGTGATGAAAAATTTGATGATCAACATGTCAAAGATCACGTTATTGCTCAGTTTCCAGAGCCGGGAGCTGTTGTTAAACCCGGCAAGCAGGTTCTTCTCTCTATCTCTCTTGGCCTGCAGAAGGTAAATGTTCCTGACCTGGTTGGCAACAGTATGCGTGAAGTTGATGTGGCACTTATGAATGCCCAGCTCGCGGGCGGTGACCGCGCGTATATTTTCTCAGACAAGATTGCTCCTGATCGTATCGTTGGGCAGTCCCCGCTGCCTTCAGAGGAATATGGAGTAAACAAAGATGTTGATCTTCTCATCAGTCTTGGCCGAAGACCAGAATATCTTACGCTGCCAAACCTTTCAGGAGTGGCCCTCGATGATGCCAAGAACCGCCTGAAAGCCTGGGGTCTTAATTTTGGCCGAATTTATTCAAAACCAGATTCGAATCGCCAAAAATTTCAGATTATCTCAACCAGCCCAGCACCTTACTCGCAGCTGAGGCGTGGCGAAGTCGTCAGTCTTCTGGTTTCATCTGGAAGCGACGATGGAACTGCAACCATTGCAGACTTGAAAAAATTTGAGATTTATTCCGGAATTGAAAATGTTAAGCCCGCTGAAGCCAGATTTGCCCCGCCAGCGGTTATTACTTCGCAGGTCTCTGCCGCGGCTTCGGCACAGCCGGCAGTTGGTCAGGCTCCGCCGCGGGTGATTGTGGCCGGTGAAGAAAACGTTGTTGCCGGACAACCTGTCGACAGGACTCCAGTTAAAATTTCCGCTCCTGTGGTTGACCGCGAAATGAGCTTTGTAATGCCAGATGGCTTCATGCCAAAAGAGGTTAAGTTCATTCATATTACCGCAGAGGGTCGGCAGCAAGTTTACGCCGGTGCTCACAAACCTCTTGAACTTGTTAAGGTAAAGGTACCTGTTGTGCCGAATAGTAAAGTACAGATTTATATAAATGACGTTCCGGTTGAAGAACGCAGAGTTGAGCCATAAAATGGCAAATCAGTCTGGAGGCAGAAATGATCGGTGAATTGATTAACGAAAAGTATAAAATTGAAGCTGCTTTCTCTGAGAGCCACATGTATGAGATTTTTTCGGCCCTGGAAGTCGCCACAGGCACGCGTGTGGTAATTAAGATTCTCAAAGAGGAAATGGCTGCCAATCCTGAACGTGTACGTGGTTTCAGCGATGAAATCAAGTCGTTCGCCGGGTTGTCGCACCCGCTGATTGCTGAAGTTCTTGATGTTGATATGTATGACGACAGGCCATACGTTGTTTCAACAGTTGTTAATGGCAAAGATCTGCATTCGCTGATCAAGGAAAGCGTGTTGCCTCTAAATGACTGCATCAGGATAATTCAGGATATTGCCGCGGTACTGCAATATGCCTGTGACCAGAAAATCGAACATCGCACCATCAAATTGTCGAATGTTTTGAGGCGTGACGATGGCCATCTAAGTATTCTTTCATTCACCCACCCAAGGTTGAAACTCGCGAGCAGAACCACCCGAAGTGAAGGCTCCGGCATTCATTCCGATCTGTTTTTTCTCGGTTCAACCTTTTTTGAGCTGCTGGCAGGCGAGTCACCAATTCGCAAACGCGGTGGAATCAATGAGTTGTGGGATATGAAGCTTGAAAAGCTCCTACGCATAAGACACCCCGAAATGATGCCCGAGCAGCTGTCACGGGTTGTCGATTTTGTGCGCCGAACTCTGACCCGGGAAATGGGCAAAAGGTTCAACAGTCATGAAGAATTTCTCAAAGCTCTTGCCGATCTTTCGGGCACTCTGAGAGAAACGAATATTCGCAGCCGCAGCCGCCAGCTCTCGATGGCTTCACAGGTTGTTGATGCTCTAAACGGCAGAATGTCAAACGTTAACACTTCTATGCCCCCGGTAGTTAAATTGCCAGTGTCTGGTGGTAATCAATACGCTGCAGGTGCTGCAAGCCTCAAAGCAAATGGTGATCAGGTGAATGTTGCCGATGAAACAGCAGAAGGCTATGGCCATACCTCAATTGAAGGCAATCTTGCTCTGGTTGTCGACAATTCCGGCAGAGATAGTATTGGCGATAATGCTGAAATGCCTGCAAAATCGCCAGGAAAAAAACATCTGCGACTGGTTAAGCCAGTTTCTGCCACTTCAAACGCAAGCGTTGAATCTGGGAACGCCTGGAAAAATCAGGAAGAGCGCCATTGGCTGCAGAATCCGGTGATTTTTATGGGTCTGTGCCTGGTCGCAATGGTATTTTTAATTCTTTTCTGGTGAGCGCATGAAAAAATCTACACTGATTGCACCCTCTATTCTATCTGCCGACTTTGCCAGAATGGCCGATGAATTGAAGGTCATTGAAGATTCTGGTGCTGACTGGATTCACGTCGATGTCATGGACGGTCATTTTGTACCAAACCTGACCTTTGGGCCGCCGGTGATCAAGGCTTTCAAAGCCCATTCAAAACTGCCTTTCGATGTTCACCTGATGATTGAACAGCCTGAAAAGTGGTTAGAGGCGTGGCGTGATGCAGGGGCAGACCGTATAACTTTTCATATAGAGGCTTGCCGCCATTCACACCGCTATCTGACCGCCATTCGCGAAATGGGTCTGGCTTCCGGCATAACTCTGAATCCACAAACTCCACTTTGCGAGATCGAATATGTTCTGGAAGAATGCGACCAGGTTCTTTTAATGACTGTGAACCCGGGGTTTGGCGGGCAACAGCTTATTGAGCCGGTGATTGAAAAAATCTCGAAGTTACGCAAAATGATTGATGCAAAAGGCCTGAAGACTTTGATTCAGGTCGATGGTGGCATATCTTTGAAGAATGCGCAAAGAATTTGCGAAGCAGGTGCCGATGTATTAGTAATGGGCTCTGCATTTTTCACTGCCACCGATAAAAAAACGCTGGTCAGGGAAGTTCAGAGCCTCTAATAAAGATACCAGAGGCAGATAAAATGCTAGAAAGCCCTAAAGAACTCGATGGGCTGCTCGTCCAGCTTGAACAGCAGAGCCGAAAAAGCCCTGATGATGTTGAACTCATGCTTCGACTTGGCCGACTTTACGTTCGCAACGGCGATAACAAAAAGGCGGCTGCAACCTTCGAAAAGATTCTCAAATCAGACCCTGATAATGCGCAGGTCATTGTTGAACTTGCGGGGTGCCTGATCAGAACTTCGGCATACTCTGATGCTCAGTTTCATCTCGACCGCGCTATTGAACTGAGGCCGGGAATGGCTTCGGCATTCATTACCTACGCCAGACTTTATGAATGCCTTGGTGATGCGGGGCGGCAGATTTCATTCATGATGCTTGCAGCCAATTCAGCACCTGATAAACCCGAAATCAGACTTACCCTCGCTGAGCAATTGAACCGCTATGGCGATTTCAATGGTGCGGTGGCCCAGTTTCGTCTGGTTCTTGAAGCACAGCCGGATCTTGAAGTGGCCAATTTTGCCCTTGGAACGCTGCTGATGAAGCAGAACGATCTGAATGGTGCCATGAAATGCTTCAGAAAAATTATCAGCACTAACCCGGGCGCATTTGATGCTCACTTTAATCTGGCTGGCTGCCTGTTCAGACAGCGAAAATTCGCCATGGCCATATCACATTTCAGAATGGCATGTCGAAAGAGTGATCTGCAGCATCGATCAATGTATCTGACTGCTCAGTGTCATTTCCGGCTGTCAGATTTTGACCAGGCGATTGTTGCCATGGAAAAGCTGGTTGAACTCGATGAAAAAAACATCTCATACTGGAAATCACTGGCCGAAATTTATGAGGCTGCCGGAGAGTATGACCAGGCAGTTGAAACATACCGACAGCTTACGGTTCTGGCTTCTGAACGCCCGGAATTTATTGTAAAACTCGCTGAAATGCTGCTGAAACAGAAGGATTTTACCAGGGCTGAAAAGTCACTTGATAGTTTGTTCCGGCAGTTTCCCGGCCACCTTGAAGGGCATAGACTGCTGGGTGAACTTTATTCAGCCCGGGGTCTGTATAAAGAGGCCATAGAAGAATATCAGCGCACCCTGATGATCAATGAAAACTGCATGGGTGCCTTTGCTGGTCTGGCAGTCGTTTATCGTCAGCTTGCCAACGATGTTGAAGAACAGAAGGCATTGATGCGTTCAGTCGAACTTGGCTGCGAAAATCCAGAAACTCTTTTGCGACTGGGTGAGCTCGAACGAAAGCTTAAACTGCCTGCCTGCCTTGACAGGTTCAGGCGTATTACCGAGCTGGCCCCGGATTCAAATTGTGCCAGAGAAGCTGAATATTATATGCGCCATAAGGCTGCATAAACCTAAAATAGATTACTGAAAATTCCTGCCAGCTGCAGCGCAAAAAACACTGCCCTGGCAGGTTTTTTTGTGTTTTCGGGGATATGGAGCAATGCCAGTATGATTACTGGAATTGCCGGGTAAAACCAGAATCTGTTTAACAGGCTGAAAACCAGAAGAAAAGCCAGACAACCCCATTTGAATATTTCGACGGTCTGGTTTCTGATACTGGCGATAAAACCGACAATTGTGGCTAAAAATGGAATTGCCAGCATTCGTCTGTCAATGAATGGGCAGCCATAAACAGGGTAGTTGAGGGCCACAAAATAAACTACGGCCCAGAAGAATGGTTCAGGTTTTTGTACCTCGTTACGAAAGAAGATTACCGAGGCAATAAACCAGATAACCAGTCTGGCTGAGGTGACGATGAACTCAGAACCAGCTCCCAGTTTAAAAAAGCTCAGGCCAACGATGGTTGCAATCACTGCCTCAACCAGAGGATACTGACAGGAGATTGCTACCTGACAGTAACGGCATTTGCCGCGCAGAAAAAGCCAGCTGAACACAGGGAACAGATCGATGGCATGCAGTTGATGATTGCAGGTCGGGCAGGCTGAAGGCGGAAAAATTACTGATTTGCCGCTGGCCATTCGCAGAATGACCACATTGCTGAAGCTGCCAAGCAGGCTGCCAAAAACGGTAAAGAAGGCGGTTAATAAAAGATGCAGCGCTTCATTCTGTGGCACTGAAATTGGTTCCTTTGCTGTAGCACGAATGCATCACAGTTTATAATAATTCCGGGCAAAAAAAAAGAGCGACATAAGTCGCTCTTTTTTAGGACTGTAAGCTTAGTTGCCTTCAACAGTACCATGGATACTGCAGACGATCAAACCGGTACCATCCATGGCAGCGCCAGAATAAGAGCAGCTTTTTTCGGGTCTGGTGACGGGGCTCTTGAGATACTTACCAGAAACGAGTTTACCACCGGAAGTGGTGGCATCGGTGTCGGCAAGGGTAGCCATCATGCTGGTGTTGTCCATGTTGTACATTTCGATTGCACCAAGGATAACCCTCATGTTGGCGTAGCATGCCTTTTCGCGTGCCTGTTCGCGTGCCTTGCGGAAGTTCGGGATTGCAATGGCGGCCAGAATACCAATAATAGCGATAACGATCATAAGTTCAATCAACGTAAAGCCTTTGCGGTTCATAATAAAGACTCCTTCCAGATAAAAATAAAATTAGAACTTCGGTCAACCTAATCTTAAACTAAAATATCGGACTTGTCAATCG
>JAQUZA010000367.1 GCA_028691595.1 Candidatus Rifleibacteriota bacterium | reverse complement strand
CCCTGTCTCAGCCACTTTCAAGGCATTATCGGCTGACAGGTCAGGGCATTTTTCCACTATTGAAAGTTTGCCGGCGAATGTGATAAGGGCTTTCGGCTTTTTATTATTCTCTGACAAACACAACAAATACTGTACAAAAAGCTTCTTCAACTTAACTACAATCGAGAAGGACCCGCTTCATGGCAATTCGCATTGGCATTGCAGGCCACGGCAACCTTGGCCGCGGCGTTGAGTGTGCAATCAGACAAAACCCCGACATGGAACTGGCGGCAATCTTCACCCGCCGCGACCCAGAAACCGTTGCCCCGCTTACACCCGGTCTCCAAGCAATCCCATTTTCCAGAATAGACTCGTGGAAAGATACCATCGATGTCATGATAATCTGCGGTGGAAGTGCCACCGACCTGCCAACCCAGACACCAGAACTCGCGCGCTGGTTCAATGTTATTGACAGTTTTGATACCCACGCCCGCATTCCTGAGCATTTTGCAGCGGTTGACGCGGCCACAAAAAAAAGCAATCATATCGGCATCATTTCAGTTGGCTGGGATCCGGGCCTTTTTTCTCTCAACCGCCTGATTTCCCAGGCAACTCTACCACAGGGCAATGACGAAACCTTCTGGGGAAAGGGCGTAAGCCAGGGTCATTCAGATGCAATACGCCGATTGGCAGGGGTTATAGATGCCAGGCAATACACCATTCCTGTTGAAGAAGCCCTGAACAAAGTCAGATCCGGAGAAAACCCCAAACTCACCACCCGGCAAAAGCACACCAGACTTTGTTACGTCGTCGCCGAACAAGGTGCCGACCGGGAAAAGATCGCCCACGAAATCAAAACCATGCCGAACTATTTTGCCGACTACGACACAACGGTTAACTTCATTTCTGCAGCCGAGCTGAAACGCGACCACGAAGGCATTCCGCACGGCGGTTTCGTCATCAGAACCGGCTTCACCGGCCCAAACAGCGAAAATACCCACATTGCCGAGTTCAGCCTGAAGCTTGACTCAAACCCAGAATTCACCGCCAGCGTTATGGTAGCCTATGCCCGCGCCGCCTACCGCCTCAAATGTGAAGGCCAGAGCGGCTGCCGAACGGTTTTTGATATTGCCCCGGCCTTACTCGACCGCCGCAGCGGCGAAGAATTGCGCAAAACCCTTCTTTAACGACTTAAACTCTCGAACACAGTGAGGGTTTGCCGAAGTCAAAGGCCAGCTCTGAACCAACCCTGAAGTCACCAGACCTCCTGTCGGCAAAAAGTATTTAAGCAGGAAGCTTTTATGTCGCGTGAGCCAGGAGGGCGGCAAGCGACTCCCGGCTGATAACTGCGCCGGCCAACCGGTAAACAGCATCTAATAATACTTAAATCACATTTCTAAGAGAATAATAAGAGAATAAATAGACAGACCCGCAAGCGGGAATCTCGTGCTTAACAGCTTATATCCACGCCTTAACCCCTTCGGAGTAAAAACGCGGAGATGAAATAACAATAGTTCTCTGACTAATCAATTTTGCTTGAGAACCACGGCCACATGCCAGTCAGAACAGGCGAAAAGCTTCAATCTTCGGGAACAGCTTTTGAACCGGTAATTGGAGCAACTACCGACTTGAGATAGGTGGGAATCTTGCCGGCATCAAAGGCATAGGCACTGCTTGTGGTAGATTTTCCGTCAACGACCTTGGTTGTGGTTCGTTTTTCGATGGCACCACTCTTAAAAACAACAAAGCCGATAACAAAAAGCATCAGACTGATTGCCAGAAAAGCCCTGAACGTGCTTGAACTATTACTTGACATGATTTCCCCTTTTTTCAATTGCCTTTTCTTCTTCAGCCGAAATTCTACCACGAGAAACCACCCGACAAAGAAAAATTGTTCAACAGAATCAGCCATCACCGGTCAATAATCATTACCCGCCTGTCATCTGACAACAACGCAGTAGCTTCATCTGCCGGCAGATTAGTGTGCTATAATCTTTTGGCAAAACCTGCAGACACGGAGAAACCAGACATTGTACTCGGGGATTAAAACATTACCAGGGCCTTTTGCCATAGCACACGCCCGAAAACAAATTCGCGCAATGCTCCTGTTTATGATGTTATTGGCCGTGCTCTGCTGTGCAAAAGCAGAAGAGCTTAACTTCACCATTCTGCACACCAGCGACGAGCATTCAAGCCTGATGCCGGCACCACTGGGCGACTATCTGCCGGGGCAACCCTGCCCTGCCCTCGGAGGCTTCGCCAGACTTGCAACTCTTGTCAGCCGCATAAAAGAAGCAAAAGCGAGTGAGCCGGTGCTGCTGTTATCTTCAGGCGACTTCTCGGGCGGAACCCCCTTTGCCTGGCTGACACTCAAAGGCCATGCCACCGAATTGGAGCTGATGCACAAAACCGGTTATGATGCCACAACTCCGGGCAATCATGAGTTCGATTACGGCCCCAACGGCCTTGCCGACTATCTTGCCCGCCACCGGAAGCTTTTTCCAAAACCGGCGATCTTGTCGTCTAATATAGTTATTCCTGAAGGTCACCCGCTCGCAAAGAGCGATCTCAAACGCCATCTGGTCATCAATCTTGATAACGGGCTCAAAATAGGCATTTTTGCCATTCTTGGAAAGGGTGCCCATCGCCTTGCACCAACGGCGGCACCACTCGGTTTCTCTGACCAGCATACCGCCGCCCACCACGAAATTGCCGCCCTGAAAGCCGCCGGAGCCGATGTTATCGTCGCACTCACCCACGCCGGCTACTACGAAGACCTTGAACTGGCCACAAAAGTTGCCGGGATTCATCTGATTCTCGGCGGCCACGATCATATCAGCCTCAACCCGCCAGCAACAGCAGGCAAAAGCATCATCATGCACAGTGGCAGTTATTTGCGGTCACTCGGCCAGCTCGACCTGGCATTCGATCGAGACAGCGGCAAGATACGGCTTCGCAACCAGCAGACCCAAAATCCTTTCCTGCATGCAATAGACGAAACCATAGCTGAAAACCCTGAAATAGCCGGCAATATCGAACAATATTTTTCTGAACTCGAACAGCTGACCGCCAGCTTCACTGCCGGCACGATCAGCAATCTGCGTCAGCCGGTGGCACGGGCCAACTTTGCCCTGACCAAACACCAACAGTTGTGTGAGACAAATGTCGGCAACTTTCTGACCGATGCAATTCGCTTTGAAACAGGCAAAATTACCGGTCGACCGGTTGATTTTGCCATTCATGCCAACGGTATTATCAGAGGCGATATTTTACCATCAACACTGGCAGAAAAAGCCGGTGAAATTAGTTTTTTTGACCTGATAACCACCTGCGGGCTCGGTAGCGGTGCCGACAACGAACCTGGCTATCCGCTCGTCTCGTTTTATCTTACTGGCACAGAGATTCTCAACATGCTTGAAGTTGCAACCCTGCTGCCTATTCTCTGGAACGATGTCTATTTTCTGCAATTCTCAGGTCTGCGCTACCGGTATGACCCTGACCGGGCAGTCTGGTTCTGGCTGCCATTCATCAACAAGCCTCTGCCGGCTTATAAATCTGTGCTGCGTGCCGAACGCTTTACCGGCAAAGGGGTTCAACAGGGCGATGAAGATGAATTTGTGCAGATTATCCAGGGCGATTCTACCCTGTATCATGTGGCCACCACACATTATATGGCCTCTTACCTGCCAATGGTCGGCAAAAAACTGCCAAAATTGAATCTGGTTCTCAAAGACCGGCACGGAAAGCCTGTTGATCTCGACCAGACCATTTTGAGGATTTCTGGCCGTGAATTCAAACTCTGGGAAGCAGCAGTTCGCTATGCAGGCTCATTCGAAAAAGACAGCCGCGGCCTGCCATTAATTCCAGATCTTTATCAACATTACGGCAAGCGAATAATCCCGGCCAAAGGCCAATCTCTATGGGCCTGGCCCGGCATAATCGCCGTCTCTCTGGTTTTTGCCGCACTTATTCTGTTCTGGCGGCACCGCAAAGCGCGGAGGTAATTTGATTTTGCAGCGGCGGTGATTGGTGTTAACATGGGCAAAACCATCAATCTTACAATCACGAGGTTTGCATGGAAAATCAGAAATTCACTGAAAAAATCAGCAGGCACTGGCCGGCATCGCCACCCCAAAAGCTGAGTGCCACCGAAAGCCCTGAGATAATTGGGCAGATTAAAGAACTGCTC
>JAQUZA010000366.1 GCA_028691595.1 Candidatus Rifleibacteriota bacterium | reverse complement strand
TGAAATCCAAGGAGGATTTTAAAATGGCTAAACAGAAGATGCGGTTGTCTCTGAAGGCTTTTGATCATCGTCTTCTCGACCAGTCAGTTGCCAGAATCTGCGACACCGTAAAACGCACTGGAACCAAAATTTCCGGACCTATCCCGATGCCCACCGAAATCCGGAAATATACAGTTCTTCGCTCCCCCTTCGTTAACAAGGATGCACGCGAACAGTTCGAAATGAGAGTTCATAAACGCAATATCGACCTATACAATCCGTCAGGTCAAACCGTTGATTCTCTCATGAACATGGACCTTCCTTCCGGCGTTAACATCGAAATCAAGATGTTGTAATCGGACAGGAAACAGGAGGATTATTAAAAAATGAGCGTTAAGGCAATATTGGGTACCAAAGTTGGTATGACCCAGATTTTTACAGATGATGGAAACGTGGTTCCTGTAACCGTTATCAGCGCAGGGCCCTGCACTATTATCCGCAAGGGCGACAGCAGCGTTCAGGTCGGCTATCGTGAAATCAGACCCGAAGCAGTTAAACGCCTGCTGAACAAACCTCTGCGCATGAGCTTTGAAAAAGCCGGTGTCAAACCATTCCGCTTCGTAAGATGCTTGCCCGCTGACGAACTTGAAGGCATTGAGCCTCTCACCGAAATCAATGTTTCAATGTTTAAAGAAGGTGACCAGGTAAGCGTCACCGGAACCAGCAAGGGTAAAGGTTTTTCCGGCGCAATGGAACGTCATAACTTCAATGGCGCAAATACAACTCACGGTCAGTCTGACCGAGCACGCGCGACCGGTTCCTGCGGTTCTGGTACAAACATGTCACGCACTATGAAGGGCAAAAGGCTGCCTGGGCAAATGGGTAACGTTCGCCGCACCGTTAAAGGTCTCAAGATCGTTAAGGTTGACGAACAGAAGAACCTTCTATTGGTAAAGGGTTCCATCCCTGGAGCCGCCAATGGTCTGGTTATCATCAGACGGCAGGCTTAAGGAACGGAGGAAAAAATGGAAACCAAGATTTTTAAAATGAATGGAACCGCCAGCGGTTCAGTTAATCTTGATGAAAGGGTATTTGCTGTTAAGGCTCATCCCCAGACCATCAATGACGTTGTTAAAGCACAGTTGAACAATGAACGCCACGGGACTGTAAGCACCATGACCCGCGGTGAAGTCAATGGCACAACCAGGAAAATGTTCAAGCAAAAAGGCACCGGTCGTGCTCGTCAGGGCGACATCAAGTCCCCCCTGCACCCAGGTGGCGGTAGAGCTTTCGGCCCCAAGCCGAGAATCTTTGACCAGCGCCCCCCCAAACAGGTTGTAGACCGTGCAATTATCGGTGTTCTGACCGTATTGGCCAGCAACAACGCTATTCGCGTTGTCGAAGGTCTTGATTTTGCCACCGGCAAGACTAAAGACGTAGCCAGCTTCCTTGATGCTCACAAACTCAACAAAGTTCTGTTTGTGGTTCCTCAGGTCAGCGTCAGCATCAAGCGTGCAACTGCCAACCTCAAGAATGTCAAGGTTGTCACCCCGATGCACGTAAACGTTGTTGATCTGCTCAAATTCGGCAATGTGGTCATCAACGACAAAGCTGTAAAAATGCTCGAGGAGGTCCTGGTAAAATGAAAACGCCTCAGGATATCGTAATTCAACCAATCGTATCAGAAAAAAGCTACGACCGCATGGGCGAAGGCATCTATCAGTTCAAGGTTCTGAAAAGCGCCAACAAACATGAAATTAAAGATGCAGTTGAAGCACTGTTCAAAGTTACCGTTAACAATGTTAACACTGTAACTGTTGTCAGAAAGCCAAAGCGCCGCGGCGTTTTCCAGGGCTACACCGGTACATGGAAAAAAGCCATCGTAACCCTCAAAGAAGGCGATAAAATCACTTTCTTTGAAGGCATTGCCTGAGAAGCAGGAATAGGAGAAAGCCATGAGTATGAAAGTTTATAAGCCTATTACCCCCTCACGCCGCTTCATGACAGGTTTCGACTTCAGTGATATCACCGTTGACAAACCCCATAAGCCCCTGTGTGAGTGGCTCAAAACCACTGCCGGCCGCAATCATCACGGCCACGTCACTCTGCGCCACAGAGGCGGCGGTTCTCGCCGACTGTATCGCATTATCGACTTCAAGCGCAACAAAGACGGCATTCCCGGCACTGTTGCCACAATCGAATACGATCCCAATAGAACTTCCCGCATCGCTCTGGTAAATTACCGCGATGGCGAAAAGAGATACATCATCGCTCACGAAGGCATCAAGGTTGGCGATACTATCGAGAACGGTGTTCATGCAGACATCCTTCCCGGTAACTGTCTCCCCCTCAGAAACATCCCTCTGGGCTCAACCGTTCATCATATCGAACTTCACCCGGGAAAAGGCGGCCAGGTCGCCAGATCAGCAGGTGCTTGTGCTCAGCTGGTTGGTAAAGAAGGCAAATACGCCCAGATCAATATGCCCTCAGGTGAAATGAGAATGGTTCTGATTGATTGCCGCGCCGTTATCGGCAAGGTTGGCAACTCTGATCACATGAACGTAAGCATTGGCAAAGCAGGCCGCAACAGATGGATGGGCTGGCGCCCGTTCGTTCGAGGTTCAGTAATGAATCCATGCGATCACCCGCACGGTGGTGGTGAAGCAAGATGCAGCCGCGGTAGAACTCCTGTTTCTCTCTGGGGTAAACCTGCTCAGGGTTACAAGACCAGAAAGAAAAAGAATCTTACCAACCGTCTCATCATTTCACGCAGGAAGAAGTAAGGGAGAAACACAATGGCAAAAAAAGCTCCATTTGTTTGTGCTAGATTAGTTAAAAGAATTCAGGATATGAATCAGGCTGGCGAAAAACGTCAGGTTAAAACCTGGTCTCGTGCTTCAACTGTATACCCCGAAATGGTTGGGCATACAATCGCCGTTCATAACGGTCGTAAGCATGTTCCTGTATTTATCACCGAAAACATGGTTGGCCACAAGCTGGGTGAATTCGCACCCACCAGAACCTTCAGAGGTCACGCCAATTCCAACGAAAAAGCTGCGAAGCTTAAATAAGGGAAGGAGAAATAAGAATGTTACGACTTGTTGGTGTAACCATTCCCGATGACGTTGATCTGTTCAATGGCCTCCGCATGATTAAAGGCCTTGATACTAAAAACAGCCGCGCCAAGATCGAAACTCTGTTAACCAAGGCCGGTCTCTACAATCGCCAGCTCCAGCCAAACGGCAAACTTGAAAAAGTTTACCCAAAGGTTGCTGACCTCAGCTGGAAAGACAAAGCAAGACTTATCGATATCGTTGATATGCCGAGAGCTGTGCTGAGAAACATCCACTCAAGCCCGAAGAAGCTCAGACTCATCGCTGACTCCATTCGTGGAAAAGGTGTTGACGAAGCTCTTGCAATTCTGCAGTTCATGCAGAAGGGCGAAGCTCCGACTCTGCTCAAACTTCTCAAATCTGCAATCGCAAACGCTGGCGCTAACCACGACCTGCGCGCTGATGATCTCTATGTTGCCAAAGTTACCATTGACGGTGGCGCAACTATGAAAAGATTCATGGCCCGCGCACGTGGTAGAGCCTGCCGCATCAGAAAGAGAACCTCTCACGCTCTCATCGTTCTGCGTGAAAGATTTTCATCAGCCAAGTTCACCGTTAGCGAAAAAGCTCCTGGTGCAGCCGCTACCAAAACTGTTAAAAAAGCTCCGGCAAAAACCGCTGCCAAAACAACAGCAAAAGCTGATAAACCAGCCGCCGCCAAAAAACCCGCTGCTAAGAAAACCACCAAATCTCAGGGAGGTAAAGAATAATGGGCCAGAAGATTAATCCAATCGGCATTCGCCTTGGCATTACCAGAACCTGGGATTCCAGGTGGTACGCAAAACGTGCCGACTACGCAAAATTCGTGCATGAAGATGTTAAAGTTCGCAACTTCATCGATCTTAAGCAGTTCCGCCGCGAAGGCATCAGCAAGATCGAAATCGAACGCAAATCAAACAACAAAATGCGCATCACCATTCACACTGCCAAACCCGGTGTTATCATCGGCCGCGGTGGTGATAGAGTCGAAATCCTCAAGAAAGAACTTGAAGATCTCACCGGCAAATCTGTTTTCCTGAACATCCAGGAAATCAAACAGCCCGATACTGATGCCAAGCTTATCGCTGAAAGCATCGCCATGCAGCTTGAACGCC
>JAQUZA010000365.1 GCA_028691595.1 Candidatus Rifleibacteriota bacterium | reverse complement strand
TGCGGTTGAACCGGCGGCACCGGCCTGGGCTACATCGTCAGCGGTTGAACCGGCGGTACCGGCCTGGGCTACGTCGTCAGCGGTTGAACCAGCTGCGGGGGGATCCATTAAACCACGTTTTACGGCTTCTTCGTGTGAAATGAAGCGGCCAGTCTGGGGGTCTCTCGGGTGTCTTGAGGGATCCCAGGTTGTTTTGGTGGTTGAAGTTTCGGTAGTAGTGGTGGTAGTTGTAGTTTTGCCTGTTGAAACACCGGAGTTTGCAACATCATCAGCTAATGAACCGGCTGCGGCGACATCGTCAGCGACTGTTCCTGCTCCGACTGCATTACCGGAAGAAGAATTACTGGTTGCTGGCTTACTGGTTGAACCAGCTGTGCCGGCCTGGGCGACGTCATCGGCTACAGAGCCAGCGGCGGCAACATCGTCAGCGGTAGAACCGGCGTTGACTGAACTGCCCTGTGAACTCTGTGAACTTGAAATTGGTGAGCTTGAATTCTGGCTGGTGCTGCCTGACTGATTGCTGCCAGAAGAACTTGCACCGGAAGTGGGCTTGCTGGTAGAGGGTGCCTGGGCTACATCGTCAGCAACAGAGCCAGTATTAGCGGTGCTCTGCGAGTTTGAATTCTGACTGCTGCTGCCTACGGGTTTACCGCTGGCAGAGGAAGAATTCGAAGAACTTGAAGAAGAAGAGCTTGAAGAGCTGGAGGAGGGTTTGCCTGTTGATGCCTGAGCGACATCGTCGGCGACTGAACCGGCGGCTCCGGCTGTGCCGGCATCACCAAAAATAAGTTTGGTATACTGGCTCATTTCGAGGGCAACGGGTTTGCCATCTACGAAACGCACATTGTAATGGGTAATCTGGGTGCCTGAGCGCACCGAAACCCACTGGCCCGGGGTTACATTTAATGTCTGACCACCGACTCTGACGGGGATGGTTTCAACAGCCGCCAACAGAGGTGCCTGAAACAGGCTGGCCAGAAAGAACAGACACATAAGACTACTGAGAACTCTAAGCGTTTTCTTTTTCATATTTTCGCTCCTTCTGGAAACATCTTACAGAACAACCAACAGATCTTTAGAACTACTAAACCCACCGGTGTACCGATGAGCTTTCACTTAATTCTACTGATAGTTTTGCTTTCCGCAATACTTTTAGTGAAAATTTCTGTTATTTCGGGGTTTTGTCAAAGTAATTTCTCAAATTGCATCCGGTAAAACTATATTGATTTGATTATAATGCCAATCCCAAACGCCGCAAGGGTACCTGTTCTTTTTTTATTCCAATTTACTTATCATCACCTTTTCCCTTCTCGACATGAAAAGCTTATGAATTAATTGTGCGATGCCGATTGCAGAGACTATTCTCTAAGCCAGACATCAGGAAAATTTCCTTTTGCTGCCTGAAGATATTTAAACAGCAGGAAAAAATTGAATATTTTGCAAAGGGGCTAGGCAAATTGATTGGGGTTGCAGTATTCTGAAACCCTGCCAATAGAGAAAAAGAGCCTCGAAGGAGTTTTTATGTTTTCGTTGATAGAATTGATAAAAAACCACAGTGCCGACATGGATACCCTTGAAACAATAAATATTCTCGACCTTGGGGCAATGCTTCTTGATGATACGCCAAGCGAATATGAAGTGCTTGCCAGGGCAGACCAGGCAAAGGTGGTAGGCTTTGAACCCGTCGCCAGCGAGTGCGAAAAGCTGAATCAGGCAAATAAGAAAAAAAACATACGATTTCTTCCCTATTTTATTGGCAATGGAACCAGGCAGAAGTTTTTTCTAACCAATAATTCAATGACCGCATCACTTTACGAGCCAAATACAGCCCTCCTCAACATGTTTCCCCATCTTGGAGAGTTGACCATACCGGTATCCGAAGAAATGGTCGAAACCAGGCGCATCGACGATATCGAAGAGATTGATTTCCCGGTCGATTATATTAAACTCGACATACAGGGCGCAGAACTTCAAGCCCTTGAGGGCGCACAAAACCGCATACTCAAAGATGTTCTCGTTGTTCAGTCAGAGGTTTGCTGGGTTCCGCTCTATAAGAATCAGCCTCTTTTTTCTGAAATTGAACTCTTTCTTAGAAAAGAAGGCTTTGTAATGCACCGTATCACGGGCTTCGGCACAAGAGCCTTCAAACAGTCACTTAGTACAGATTACTCAATCACCGGGCAACAGCAGTTGTGGTCAAACGCTCTTTTTGTAAGAGACTTTACCAGATTAGATCTTTTAAAGCCACAGCAGCTGGTTAAGATGGCTGTAATACTTCATGAAGTATATAACGCTGCAGATCTGGCACTTCTAATGCTCATGGAATATGACCGGCGACAGGGTACTAACCTTGCGCAAGCTTACCAAAAAGAGCTTGCCAATGACGCACGCCAGGGAACAGGAAAAAGCATTTCTACCCACGCCTCAGCCCGGCCAGTTGATTTTGTTTCTTTGTATTCAAATGGTGTCGAAGCTTTTAATAACAACGACTTCGCCTCTGCCCTCTCGTTTTTTGAGAATGCCAGAAGCAAAAACAGCAACTTTGCCCCTCTCTATTACAATCTTGGTCTTTGTTTTGGCAAGCTGGGCAATTTTACCGAAGCCATAACCAACCTCGATCAGGCCCTGGCCATGAAACCGGATTACATTGAAGCGAGCACTCTCCGCAACGGCATAGTTCAAGAACTTCAAGAAAGAATAATTAAATCCCAAAAAACAGCCCCTACTGTACCAGACTATTCCGCCAGGCTGGCCAAGGGTCTTGAATTGCAGAATGACGGCAAACTGGATGAAGCTGAAACTATGTTTCTTGATATTCTTTCAATCAGCCCCAACGATGTTCCGTGCCTATTTTCGCTTGGCGGGATTGAACACAACCGGAAAAACCCGGAAAAGGCTTTGCAGTATTTTGAGCGGGCCGCGATTTTAAAACCAGATTTTGCGCCGATCTGGTATAACCTCGGAATCGTCAAACAGTCTCTCAAAGAGTTTAACCTTGCCCTCTCACACTATGATAAAGCCCTGAGTCTTGACCCGGGCAATATTGAGGTGTTGATGAACCGCGGTGGGCTGCTTGCTGAGATGAAGCGCCACAAAGATGCTCTTCTCAACTACGAAGAACTGCTGAAAAAAGACCCCAATAACACTAAAGCACTATGTAACAGGGGCATCCTGCTTACTGATGTAAAATTTCATGATCTGGCAATTCACACTTTCGACCGTCTGTTCAGGCTTGCACCTGAATATGATTTTGCTGCCGGGTTGCTGTGCTTTGCAAAAATGCATGCCTGCCAGTGGGATAACCTGACCGAACTCTGGGATACAATCATCAAGGGAGTCAGAGAAGGAAAAAGAATGTGCCAGACATTGCCTTTGACGGCGATTTCTGAAGACCCTAACGATCACCTGCTCTGCGCCAGAACCTTCGGCAAATTTTATTGCCCGCCACAGAAGCCCCTTTGGAATGGCGAAATTTATAATCATGAAAAAATCAAAATTGCCTACGTTTCGCCCGACCTTCGCGAACACCCGGTTGGGCACCTTACAACCGGGCTCTTTGAGAATCATAATAAAGAAAAGTTTGAGGTCATTGCCTTCTCTCTTGGAATCGATGACCAGAGCAACCTGCAAAAAAGAATGAAAGCCGCTTTTGACCAGTTCATTGACGTTCGTGCCATGAGGTCAAAAGATATTGCCGCTCTAATTAGATCAATGGAAATAGACATTCTCATCGATATGGCTGGCTACACTGCAGATTCAAGAACAGATATCTTTTCTTTCAAACCCGCACCTGTGCAAATTAATTATTTAGGCTACTCGAGCACCATGGGTCTCGAGTATATGGACTACATAATCGCAGACCGAAACATAATTCCAGAAGAGTATCGAGAATTTTACAGCGAAAATGTAGTGTACATGCCCGACACCTATCTGCCAACCGATTCAAGTGTCGGGATTGCCGAAACAACGCCTCCCCGCGAGCATTATGGGCTTCCACCAACCGGGTTCATCTTCTGCTCTTTTAATCACGATTATAAAATCAATCCGGCCACATTTGATATCTGGATGCGCCTTTTAAAAAGTGTCCCCGAAAGTGTTCTCTGGCTGATGAAGTTGAATGAATCAGCAGAACGCAATTTGCGCAAAGAAGCTGCTGACCGTGGAGTAGACCCGGGCAGAATAATATTTG
>JAQUZA010000364.1 GCA_028691595.1 Candidatus Rifleibacteriota bacterium | reverse complement strand
GGGTGTTTACTCAATTTTCTTTTCTGCCAAACCACTGGGGGGGCGCGAAGACTTTCTTGATGCCATCGAAAAAGTTATTTCCGGGCTTGAATTCAAGTCTCCCGATCAAAAGCAGAGGCGACCCCAGCGCAATGATGACCGCCAGCAGAAAAACCAGCAGGGTCGTTCTGAGCGCCCAAGAAATGACCGGGGGCCAAGACCGCCGCGACCCGAGCGCCAGAGCAGACCTGATCAGGCAGACAGGCCAGATCGGCCTGAGAAACCAGAAACAGAAAGACCCGAAAAAGGGCCAAAACCCGAAAGAACCCGCCGGCCAGACAGAACAGATGGTAATGTCAGGTCGCCAGCTCAACAGATTCCTGTAACCCCGGGCCAGGAAACCCAGGCACCGGCACCCTCTCAAAGTCCGCGCGGCGATTCAGCAGAAAACGAACAGGAAAATGCCCAGACCGGCCGCCCAAAAGAGGGTGGGGCGGGCAACAACCGTCGCCGCCGTTGGAAAAGCCGTAAACCCGGGGCAGAACCCCGCCCGAATAATCCGAAAAACGATTGAATCTGAGTGGAGGAATTTTTATGAAGTATCTGCGAATTTTGCTCTGTCTGGCAGTTATATTGGCTTCGGGCAACCTTATGGCCGCGCCCGGCCTTGGAACCACCCAGAAGAAGATTTCGAACGCCGGCAGGCTCTGGGATTCAGACTCTCAGAAGGCACAATCAATGCTTCGCGAAGCCTTTTCTGAAGCAATTGCCTGGACCACCGCTGAATATGTCGATCGGGTCAGAGAGCAGGGCCTTTTTACCGCCATTACCTGCTTCAGCCCGGAGTTGATCGACGAAGTGGCTACTGCTGCAGATACATATCTAAAACTTTTTCCCCGGAGTAAAAACAGCAAAAGGGTTCAGATTTACCGTGCTATGGCAGCCTGGGCCATTAAAGATGTCGCCGCTGCCGAAGAGGCCTTGAACGCTGCGGCTTCTTCCGGGAACCTTTCTTATAATGAGCAGTCTTACATACTTGCAGCAAATTTAAGAGTGGGCAAACACCGCTCTGCAGAGCGCTTTATCGAAGGGCAGCGCATCAGTCGGCCATCCAGAAAGTTAACCCGCGACCTGAAAAGGTTTCATTCAGGAAATCGTCTGGTTGAAGGCGTTATGAACCGCGTCAAAAATGGAAAAATCAGTGGCCTCAAAGCGGTCGAAATTCTTGAAGATGCCCTTGGCCGGGCCTGGTTCGCAAAAAGAGCCCCGGAAGCAGCTTTAAATGTTCTTGCAATCAAGGATTCTCAGGCTCCTTATTACAATTCTGTCATGACTGAATGGTGCGGTCTTTCTCGCGTCGTGAAGCATGCCAGCTCTCCGCAGCTGCGCCTGCTCAAACTCGAAAAGTTTCTTGCCAGCTACCCCGAAGCAGATCCAAAAGAACTCTATCGAGCCCTTATCGATCTTCGCTATCTGAACACTTACGAGTTTAGAAACGCTGAAGCAGCACAAATGGCTGTTGACAAGCTTAACAGCATTCCTGCCCTCAGCGCCCGGGCTGAATTTGAAAATATCGTTTCAGGTTTTACCCCCGACAAAATGGCTACCACCGAAGGTAATGCCCAGCTGCAGCGCCTTTTGCAAATGTCTGATCTGCTTCCCTACGATAACGGTCATCTTCCGGTTGTTACGCGTGAATATCTCGAATACATGCTGGCAATAAGCAACATGGCCACCGGTCGTGTGGAAAATGTAGGCAAGCTGAACTTCAATGGCTGGAAAGAACTGCCTGTTGATATGCTCTATCTTATTGCCACGGGCAAGAAAGAAAAAGCTTACCCTGTTTACCAGGCACTCAAGCCATCTTTATCTCCGCAAATCTGCAAAATGCTCGAAGATATCATGATGCCGCTCTATATGCCGACCGATGCCAAAAATCGGGTCTTTCTCGCCGGTCTGGCATCAATCGAAAGTTTTCCAGACCTCGGCACCGACCTTGTGGTTGAAGCCGTGTCGGGGCAACCTCGAATGTATCGTGCCGAACACGGCCTGGCTGTGCTCTCAGACGTTTATAACCGTCATATGGCCTTTGCAGAAGCTCAGCAGGTCTGGAATCTTATGTCAAAGCTTTATCCTGACTCTATCTGGTTAAAATAAGTTCTCTTCTGTTGCCCGATTTCTGGAGGAAAAAGATGAAGAAGTGGCTCTGCTGCTGCCTGGCCTGTTTCATGGCTGTTTTTATGGTTGCCGATGCTGAAAGGTTGTTCGACTACCGCGGGGTGTTTCCCGCCCAGCGACCTGCCGGCGCGAAAATTACCAATTATATGCTGCTGAAAAAAGGCTCGCAGATCAGCTTTGAGGTCGAAGAGCAGGGCAGAGGACTGACAAATCGAATTCTCATTCCGAAAATCAAGCTTACCTCTGACGAAAAAGTCTTCGTTGAAAATCCCGAGGGCCTGAAAAGTCTATCTGTTCCAGAAACCGGGATCTATGAAATTACTCTGGTTCCCGCTACTAATGAGCCGGGTGAAATGCGTTTCATTCTCAAGGTGTTTGAAACACTGGCTCAACAACCTGTTGCCAGCGAAGTTACCGTGATCGCACCACCTCCGGCCTCAGATTCAACCCCGACTGTAATAGCCGCCTCCGCTTCGACAAATCAAATCCCGGTTGAAGCTGCGGTTCAGGTTGTTGCTGCTAACCAGGCTGCTCCGGCCAGTGCTGCTACTCAGTTAATCATAGCAACCCCGGATGCTGTAGCATCAGCAGCAGGCCCGATTCTTACTGACAATAGCGTCAATGCTGCCCTTGTTTCTTCGGCCCCGGTATTTATCGGTTCAGAACCAGTATTGCTGGCCCCCCGGCTCGATGCTTTTCTCAATCCTTTCACCGGCTTCAGGTTCAGCCTCGAAGATGTTAATTTTATTGCGGCCGATAAGCTAAGCCAGATGTTTCAGGTATTTTTGCGCTCTGCCGATGGCAGGGAAATCGCCGTCGAGGGGCGCAGGTTCAGCCCTGAACCTGATATTCTGACATTCATGCCAGACAAAGTTATTGCCGGGGCAGTCTACAACCTGGCAATATCTGACGAATCGCTGACTCAGCGAAAACTCTATAAAGTTGCAGCATTTCCTGAAATCATGGTCGATTTTTCCATGTCAGGCAAGGATGTAAAGGCAAGAGTATACTGGAATCGTAGCATTGATCTTCTTGTCGGGCCCGAAGGGCAGGTCGAACAATTAACAGGCAGTCTGTTAATTGTTAAAAAGGGCGAGGTGCCACTTGCTTCTTTTGAATTGAACAATGATTTTCAACCTCTTGGGGCAAAAGACCAGATCAGCTACCGGGCTCAGCCCTGCGAGATAGAGCTGACAATGCCAGCTGAAATTTTCGCTGACAATGCCTGTGTGATTGAAGTTAAGGCATATATTGACGGAAATTCTGAGATGGTTCAGGTTCGCAATGCTTCTTATAAGCCGGTAATTGAAGTGGAAGATCTGCCAGAGCCCTTATTGATAGACCAGACTGCTACCCCTTCGACTACTACGGCCCCTGATGAACATGACTTCAGTGATATCCCCGCCGTCGATAGCGAAAATCGTTTTGTCGCACCTGAAGTTGAAGAGATACAAACACTTGAGAATCTGCCTGCCAGTTCAGCGTTTCGTCTTGAAAAAAGCTTCTCAGTTGTTTCTTCCGACCAGGAAGCACTTTCTGCCTGGCCGCAGGATGCCGTCTGGGGAGAAACAGGCGGAATATGGGTTCTTGACAGCCAATTGCGCCGCGTTGCCAGATTCAACAGAGATGGGGCACTGGTTAAAACTTTTGGCCAAAAGGGTGACGAACCGGGCGGACTTGGTTTACCCGTTGCCATGGCCCTTAGAAACAGCAATCTTTATCTTGTAGACACAACCAGACGCAGCATTCATATTTTTGCCGAAGATGGCACATATAAGTCGGTAATTACTGGTGACCCGAGCACAGGCGGGAACATCGAACTGCCCTGTGGAATAAGTTTTCGTAAAAATGAAATGTGGATTGTCGACCGCAATCAGGCAAGAATTCTTTGCTTTAATGACCAGGGTGCTTTTCTGGGAAGTTTTGGTTCGACCACTGTCGCCCCCATACTTTCACCTGCCGGTATCAGAGCTGATTCAGACGCACTTTTCATTCGTGAAAGCAACGGTCTGGTTAAAAAATTCAGCCCAATGAG
>JAQUZA010000363.1 GCA_028691595.1 Candidatus Rifleibacteriota bacterium | reverse complement strand
GCCCTGATTGCGGGTATCAGATGCCGGGGGTCTGGCTTGACGACCTTCCCAACGGCAATATCTGACTCACTGATGCTTCCTGAACAGGAGTTAAAAAATGAAGAAAAAGATTCTCGTGCTGCTGCTGACGGGTTTTTGCTTAATCGGTCAAACGGCAATATCTGCTGATTACATCGAGAAAATGGGCGATCTTGTTGAAGAAATTTCTTTGCTGAACGTTCTGCGTGGTATTTATCTGAATGAACAGCAGGCCAGGCGAATAGCCGAACTTGCCGCAGAAGCCGAAAAGCTTCGTTCAGATGCCCGCCGTGAAATTGAAAGCCTGGCAGCCCTGTCTGCCTTTGAGCAGTTGCGTGATGAGCTGTATTCAGCCCTGGCTGAAGACCCGCCAACCATACGCAAGCGGGTTGTCGAACTTGATAACAGTGCTCACGAAATTACCGGCAGGGTTCTCGATAAGATTGCATCCATGGAAGAAGAAATCAAAACGCTGCTGAGTCATGGACAGCAGAATATTTTCTGGGAATTCGTGCCCTGCATAGTCCCGGAAGTTGATTTTGAAAACCCTGTCAGAACTGGTCAGGCAGCGGCCAGTAGTCGTCTTATGCCGGCCTGTGAACTTATCAGAACCACTTCTGACGATATGTGGAAGAAGCACGGACAGGCTTATCTCGATCATATTCTTAAGATTATCGAACAGGATGCCGGCAAGATGACCGAAGATACACGCGAAGATCTTCGCCGTCGTCTCGTTAAACATGCCTGGAAAATCCGAAAAATGAAAGAAGCTGATTACATGATCAACCGTGACAAGCTCGCAGAAGAGCTGTTGCTCATTAATCGTGAACACACTTTTCGCAGCGGCTTCAGAACCACCGGCAAGATTGCCCGCTTTTTTCTGTCACCCGCAGCGGCAAGGGTGTTGCCAAAATGGTTGCAAACACATTTTTCTACTGCCTCGAGCACCATCGAGCTTTCGTCTCACCCTGTTCAAAACAACCAGGCCACTGACAGTGCCGATCTGCAAAATGAGACAGATCCAATTCCGGTCGATGCTGATCACCAGAACGAGAACCCTGCTAATGCCGATCAGTCTTCGATTTCGCCGCCCATTGACCCTGACCGGCACTTCTGGGAAACCATGGTGCCGACATCACTGGCACGCCTCAGTGAAACACCCTACTATGACCACATCTATCTTGCC
This sequence comes from Candidatus Rifleibacteriota bacterium, assembly GCA_028691595.1. GTDB lineage: Bacteria > Muiribacteriota > Ozemobacteria > Ozemobacterales > Ozemobacteraceae > Rifleibacterium. The sequence continues at coordinate 2,989 of JAQUZA010000363.1, read as the reverse complement.
TGCGGCAAATCTTTTGGGCGTGCGCTCTTCGAGGAAGAAAACACCTACGTCGATACATTCGCCCTGTTTAAAGAGGCTGGAGTTATTCTGACCCGTGCCCGGGAGCTTAAATATTACACCCTGACGCAGGGGGAACCCTGACAAAACCGGCAGATCTCAGTAATTCTGTGGGGGCTGGGAGAGCATGGCCGCCCCTTTTTCGGTGCCGACCAGCAGGTGCCCGTTTTCGTCGAGGGCCAGAGCGGTGATGTTGCTTGAGGGCAGGCCATCGGCTTCGGTTATGAGTTGGCCGACCCGGTTTTCACTCCATAGCTGCAGACCGGCCGGGCTGCCTATCCAGACCATGTGACCATTGCGCTGCAGATGCAAAACCGGCAGGGCTTTAATACCTTGATTTTTGCCGTGCAACACCCATTTTTTCCCGTCAAAAATGGCAAGGCCTCTGCTGGTTCCGGCAATTACAAGATCATTATCGTAATCGCAGACGCTGAAGGCTTCACGGGCCGGAAACTCTGGAAATACCCACTTATCGACATTGAGATCGTAATTTGATTTCTGCTCGGTCCTCAGTCTGACAATACCGTTGGTTGTGCCGATCCAGAGATGAGTTAACTGCATAAATGTTGTCAGAAGATGGCAGTCATAAAGATGCATTACCTTATAGTTGCTGAAAGTTGGTATAACCCGCTCAACATAGCGACTGATGCCGTGGAATCTGTGGCCAAACCATATCTGTTCATCTTTATCTACATGAATATCGACAATATAGTTGTTAAGAAGCCCGGGCGCATCCGGGAATTTGCATGTTTCCCAATTTTGTGAGTCGAATTTGAAGACTCCGAGCCCTTGTGACGGGGCAGTCTGAGCAACCCATATTTCATGGTTGGCATAAGCCACGTCGGTTATGGTGCCTACAACTGCCAGAGAAGAATTCTCACTTGAATACGACTCAACCACACCGTTTTCACGTTCAACAAAAATGCGGTTGCGCAGCCCCCAGATTCTGACACCGTCTTTGCCGCACACGGCATAAATATGATTGCCGGCAATTTCCGGGTGCTTCAGGGTTTTAATCTGCGGCCAGACAGGATCTTCTGCCCTTGCATCGCCGATGATGAAGCAAAGAAGTATTAGAGCAACAAGAGTGCGACAGTTCATGGTGAGTCTCCTGCGGGCAGAAATAAAAGCCTCCGTGACAGAAACCCGCCACGGAGGCAATCATGACACTAAGAGTTATTTGCTGTCAATAGACCTGGTTCTGAAACTGGCGGGCAGAACGTTGATGTTGAACTTCATTTCGCGGGCCTGGCCAATGTTGCCGTCTTTAGCACGGTCAAAGGCTTTAACCCTGAACTGATACCAGCCGGCTGCTCTAAAGATGTGATAAAAGCTGACCTTTGGGTCAAAGTCATTGAGAGAAAATTTGTCGAGGCCGCTGCCATCTTTAACTATTCTGGTTGAGGTTACGATTTTGCCGTCGGCTTCGTGCTCGATTTCTTCAAGTTTACCGGTGGGCTGCTGGTTAGCATCGAGAGCTTCTATTTCAACCTCGGTCTTGAGTACACCACGGAAAGGAGTGAGGCTGTCGATATTGTCATAAGGAGCCAGACTGAAGCGCATGCGCTGGTCTTCGACCGGAATACCGTTTTTATCAGGGCCTTCGGGGTCGGTAGGAATGCGGGAAAGCTTTTCTTCAGTTCCGTCAGCTTTAACGATAATCCATTCTTTGTCGGTCATGTCAAAGTCTTCTTTGCAGCCTTCTTCGCCATGATTTTTTACGGTACCGCTTTTGAGCTCTTTGCTGACCAGCTGAGAGCCGGCAGCAAGAGATTCAACTGGCGGAACACCGATTTTGTGAGTAATGCCGTTATTCATGTCTTCTACTTCAGCCTCTATTAGAGGTTTGCTGAACTCTGCAACGTCTTCAACCTTGACCAGTGAACCCGCTGGTGCTGAATTGCCGCAGCAGTTCGAAACTTCCTGGGTCATAAGACAGTCGGGTGGGCTTTTAAGGATTTCGCTGTAATAAGCCTTCATGGCTTTGGGGTCTTTGCCGCTCGGTGCTGGTGGGCATGAATGATCGTTCCATTCAATCGAGTTGGTCGCAAAGTGGCGGGGCAGAATGATTCTCTTGCCGGCAACGGTCCATGAACCGCTTTTAACATCGATGGTTTTGCCTGTTTCAGGGTCAGGCTGCTGAACGGTTTTTTCGCTGTGCTGGGTTGGAATATTCTCGAGGGTAATGGGGCCGACTATGCATCGGCCAAGATGCGGCTCGAAGCCAATCGGGGCAAATCTTGTCGCTTCACGGGTTCCTTCGCTCGAAGAAGTTATAAACTGCTGCAGTGCCTGCATGGCAGTTCGCGCTTCGACAGCGGCCTGTGTGGTTTTGCCGTTCAGGTCAGCCATGATGTCGTTAAAAACCGAAAGCTGAGCGGCATCTTTTGATTTCCAGGCTTCGTTAAGCTCGTTGGTACGGGTAACGGGGTCGCCATCCAGGTAAAGAGCATAATAAACAGCACCCTTTTCCCATTCCTGCAGAAACTTGCCTTCCCAGCTGTTAGTGCGACGATCAGCGAGAAATTTGTCACGCTTTTCTTTGGGTTGAGATTTCCAGTAGGGGTGATGCTCTTCGAAATAGGTCTGCTCACGAGAACTCACAGATTTACCAATGTATGGGCCATAAGTATCGTTCGATTTGAGAAAATAAAAGAACAGAACCTGTTTGTTGTCAGATGCCCCGTCAAAGAAAGGATTCGGAAGTTGATAAAGCTCGTCAGAGCTGAATTGATACTCAAATGCATTGGTGATGGCGGGGGAAGTCGGTAGCAGGTCAGGATTTTCGTTGGTGTAGTTGACGGTCATGCCGTTTGCGCCGCCGTTATAGCCAAGATATTTTCCGACTACGCCATCGTAAACAGTGCCCTGTGGGTTCAGGAAGTCCTGGGAAATTTCGGGGTAAGAATAGTCTTCAACGTAGACAACGTTG
>JAQUZA010000362.1 GCA_028691595.1 Candidatus Rifleibacteriota bacterium | reverse complement strand
CCATGTCTTCTGACGAATAATGTTCAGGGTTAAGTAGAGCACCCCTGTCAGGCAGGGCCAGGCTGTCAAGATCCTGGGTGAAAGGCCGGTCGGGGTTGTGAATGATTTCCCCACCCCTTTTCCAGGTCAGGCTGCCGACCTTGCTCAAGTCTCCCCCGTCGCGAATTGTGTTTAACAGTTCTGGTAGCGATTCGTCGCTTTCGCCACGCAAAACGTAATCAACCTCAGGGATACTGGCTGTGAGGGCAGGCATGGTCGAAGCATGAGCACCACCAATGATAACAGGTGTTTCAGGCAAAACTTCACGGCAGAAGCGGGCGGTTTGAATGACTGAGCCAAATTTGGTTGTCAACGCAGATATGCCTATAAAATCAGGCTTTTGCGCAGCGACCAGCTGGCGCATCAATTCCCAGGTGGGGTGGTTTCCGTCGTTGAGAGCGGTAAGGTAGTTGTTGTAGCTTTCATACTCGCGTGAAAAGTTGAGAGACCCTTCTTTAGCCTCGGCGGCATCCATGTCGAGAATGCTGCATTCATAACCTGCCTTTTTGGCTGCTCCAGCCAGATATGCCAGCCCAAGCGGAAAGTAAAGACTGAAAATGCCTGCAAAGCTTTTGAAAGGTGGGTCAATCAGCAATAATTTCATTTTTTCACCATATTCCACAAGTATCAATAACAATTTTGAGTTTAAGAAGCTCCGGGTCGATTTTTCTGAACTGCTGATGGGCAACCAGCAATAAAATAATATCTGCCTCTTTTAAAACCTTATCCAGGGCAAATGTGTCAAAATCAGAGTGCCCATGGCAGAATGGCTCGCAGACCATGAGCCTGCCGGCTTCCGATTTCTTGAGCATTCGGGCAATTTCAACAGCGGGTGATTCGCGCAAATCATCGATATCCTGCTTGTAGGCCAGACCAAGAATGCCGATAACCGGGTCCTTTAATTTCGAGGCAGCTTGTTGAACCTTTTTGACTACAAATTCGGGTTTGCTGTCATTGACCAGTCGTGCAGTTTTTATAAGAAGAGCGTCTTCAGGGCAGGCATCAACGATAAACCAGGGGTCAACCGCGATGCAATGGCCGCCGACCCCAGGGCCGGGGCGAAGAATGTTTACGCGTGGGTGAAGATTTGCCAGTTTGATTAGTTCCCAGACGTTGAGTTGAAGACGGTCGCAGATGATTGAAAGTTCGTTGGCAAAAGCGATGTTTACATCGCGGAAGCTGTTTTCGACAAGCTTTACCATCTCGGCGGTCGTCGAGTCAGTGGTGTGAATCTGCCCTTTCACGAAGCTCGAATAGAGAGCTCTGGCTTTTTCAGCACATTCTGGCGTAAGACCACCGATTACCCGGTCATTTTCAACGACTTCACGCATTATCTGCCCGGGAAGCACCCGTTCGGGGCAGTGGGCTATGAATATGTCACTGCCCGGGTTAAACCCTGCTTCTCTTATCAACGGGGCAATGATTTTTTCGCAGGTCAGTGGCGGGGATGTTGATTCGAGAATAACCAGATTGCCAGGTTTGAGGCATTTTATAAGACTTCTGGTTGCTGCCTCGACAAATGACATGTCTGGTTTTTTGTCGGCTTTGAAGGGTGTTGGCACGGCAATGATGAACGCATCGCTTGCTTCAGGGGCGGTGGCAGCACGAAGTTTGCCCGACTGAACTGCAGCCCTCACGAAGAGGTCCAGGTCGGGTTCAGTGATATGTATCTGGCCGTTGTTTATAGTATCTACGACTTTCTGACTGATATCGACTCCCAGAACCTGGTAGCCTTTGGCGGCGAGCATAGAACTGGTGGGAAGGCCGATATAACCAAGACCGAGAACGCAAATCTGCTTCATCTGTGAATCATCTCTCCGGAACGTTGTATTGTCTCCATACCGGCAGCAATGTACCAGAAAAACACCATGACAACAACCCACCATGAAAAATATAGCTCAAGACCTGGCAGACTGCTTTGAACTTTGTCATTATTTGTCGCTGTCGCTCATTGATAAACAAATTGCAGGCAATGACTGCATTGGTATTGCAGTGGAGTGCCGGCTCAGATTCGTTTTTCAGGATTCAATCGCCGGTTTTTTGATTGGCTGTTGTCGAATAGGGCTTCAAATTTTGTTTGCGGGTTTTGCAGGCAAAAAACGTGTGTACATCGAATTTTTAATCCCGGAAAAAAACACCGGAAAAAAATGTTCAAAAAATGCTTGACTCGAAAATAGAACTCTGGTAATATACATTTCGTTGCAACGCAAGGTCGCAGCACCGGGGCGTAGCGCAGTTGGTAGCGCATCTGGTTTGGGACCAGAGGGCCGCTGGTTCGAGTCCAGTCGCCCCGATTGGTTGCATTGTATGTGCGAGAATAGCTCAGTTGGTAGAGCGCCACCTTGCCAAGGTGGATGTCGCGGGTTCAAGTCCCGTTTCTCGCTTTCTTTTTTTTCTTTGGTTGCGCCAGTAGCTCAGGTGGATAGAGCAGCAGCCTTCTAAGCTGCGGGCCAGGGGTTCGAGTCCTCTCTGGCGCGTTGCGAGCTGTTTCTCTTGTGTCATATGGACAAAGTAGCACAATGGTAGTGCCCAAGATTGTGGATCTTGTCGTTGCGGGTTCGAGTCCCGTCTTTGTCCCTGTTGAGCGCCTGTAGCTCAATTGGATAGAGCAACGGACTTCGGATCCGTAGGTTGAGGGTTCGAATCCTTCCAGGCGCGTTTGTTGTTGATTTTTCGGGCCGCTAGCTCAGGGGTAGAGCATCTGACTTTTAATCAGGGGGTCGTTGGTTCAAATCCAACGCGGCTCACTTTCATTGTCTGCTTGTGCAGACCGTTTGGAGCATTAGCTCAGCTGGTAGAGCAACTGACTCTTAATCAGTGGGTCGTCGGTTCAAATCCGCCATGCTCCATTTTTTTTTTGCTCGAATGATGTTTAAATAAGTCTAAAAAGCCCGCTGATGAAGCGGGTTTTCTTATGTTTGCAGACTTGGTTAGACTTAGGTGTATCTCATTTGATTTACCCCACAAAATAGGGTAACTTTACAGGGTAACTACAATTACCCCTGAGGAGTTACCCCGAATGAGTCTAAACCCCACACAGATAAAGAACCTGAAGCCTGAACCCGGAAAAAAAGTTACCCGTCACTATGACGGCAACGGCCTTTTTCTTTTTATTACCCCACAGGGCGGCAAGTGGTGGCGCTTCAAGTTTGTTTTTGCTGGTAAGGAAGGTATGTTATCACTGGGAACCTTCCCGGCAGTTACCCTGGCTGATGCCAGGGCGAAGGCTGAAGAACTCAAGATCATGATAAAGCAGGGGATAAACCCGGCCGTAAACAGAAAAGTTGAGAAGGAAACCCAACAGAAACGAGAAACCAACAGCTTTGAGTTAGTGGCGCGTGAATGGTTTGCTGTTCAGATGACCGATAAAGCTGATAGTCACAAAGATAAAGTTATTGCTTCTCTCGAAAAAGATGCTTTTCCGTTCATCGGCGGCAGACAACTTGACGAAGTTACCCCGGTTGAAATGCTCGAAGTATTGCGAAGGGTTGAAAGCCGGGGAGCGGTCGAAACAGCTCACAGGGTAATGAACCGTTGCAGTCAGATATTCAGGTATGGTGTTGCAACCGGCCGATGCTCTTCTGACCCAACAAGAGACTTGCGCGGGGCGCTGAAGCCGATAAAGAAAGGCCATTTTTCAGCAACGACAGACCCGGCAGCAGTTGGCGAGATACTGAGGGCCTGCGATAATTACCACGGTTCTTTTATAGTGACTTGTGCTTTGAGGCTGGCACCGTTGCTTTTTTGCAGACCTGGAGAAATCAGGGTAGCGAAATGGGAAGATATAGACTTTGCGGCCAGGGAATGGCGGTTTAAAGTCAGCAAGACTCAAAACAGTGGGGTAACTGATCTGATCGTGCCATTATCGCGGCAGGCGCTGGTAATTCTCGAAGAGGTTAAAAAGTATGCAGTAAACAGCCTCTATGTTTTTCCGGGCGCTAATGCCGTTGACCGGCCCATTAGCAATGTTGCCCTTATTGCGGCCCTGCGAAGAATGGGCATAACTGGCGATGAGATGACCGTTCACGGGTGGCGGGCAACGGCCAGAACCATACTCGAAGAAGTCTTACACTACCCGGCCCACATTATCGAGCACCAATTAGCACACATGGTTAAAGGCCCGTTAGGCCGGGCATACAATAGAACAACCCACATTGAACCCCGGC
>JAQUZA010000012.1 GCA_028691595.1 Candidatus Rifleibacteriota bacterium | reverse complement strand
TTGACCCTGTTCGTAGAAAGAAAGCCCGAGGTGAGAGTGCGAATAGGCATCGTCAGAATCGAGTTCGATTGCCTGAGAAAATGCCTTGATTGCCTGAGGAACTCTGCCGGTATTCTTGTAAAGAACGCCCAGGCTATACTGTGAAAATGCATCTTCAGGATTGAGGGAAATAGACTTTTTGAAGGCAAGCTCTGCCAGTTCTCGATTGCCAAGGCTGCGATAAATGCTTCCCAGTAGATAATGTGCATAGAACTTGTCATCATCGAGTCTTATACTCATCATCACACAGTTCAAAGCATTTTCGAGCTGGTTGAGGCTTTTGTACACAGCCCCAAGTGCCAGCAACACTGCCGGGTTGTCATCCTGGTATTTGAGAAGATCCTCAAAAGTTTCGCGGGCATCTTCCATCATGCCGTTGTTTTTGTAGATCAAGCCGAGAAGATAGCGGCTTTCGGTGTCGCCGGGGTTAAGCTTGATCGTGCGTTTAATCGAACTGATGGCTTCTTCAAGTCGGCCCTGGTTCAAATAGGCTTTGCCGAGATGAAAGAAGGCTTCCTGAAATTCAGGGTCAAGCTCAATGGTTTTGTGCCATGAATTGATCGCCATATCAGCCTTGCCGACGCTTTTATAGGCAATTCCAAGCTGCAGATGGGCGTGCGAGAAATCGGGGTCAAGCGCTACCGCCTTTTCCCATTCACGAATGGCTTCATCGACCAGACCTTTTTCGCGATAGGCAAGACCCAGCCGATAATGGGCCCCGGCGTTGTCGGGGTTGATTGTTACCGAGCGTTTCCAGCGTGTCAGATTCTGGTCATCTATGCCTTTGAGGCGATAAATTACTTCAAGATTGTAGTTGGCGAAGCTGTCGTATGGATTCAGGGCAATTACTTTTCTAAATTCAATAATTGCTTCGTCATACATTTCTTTGTTTTTATAAGCAGAAGCCAGTTTGTAGTGAGCCTCGGCGTTGTTTGGATTATTGGCTATCTCTGCTTTGAACTTCTCGATCATCATATCCATTTCGGTTTTGTTTTTGATGACCGCTGCTGGTTTAATCGCGGAGTCTGTACCTGGCTTGCGTCGGAGCTCTCCAGCTTTGCGCCAGTGATAAACCGCCTGCTCGCATTGACCTTTTACATCATAAATTTCGCCAAGAATATCATGAGCGCGACTCATCTTCTGATCGAGAAACAGGCTGCGCTTTAATTCGCCTGTCGCTTCATCGAGCATGCCACGATCTTTGTAAGCTAGGCCGAGGTTAAAATGCAACTCGGCATCATTAGGATTAAGATTGTTTTCGAGTCTGAACATCTCAATTGATTTTTGAATTTCGCCCTTTTTGCGCATAACGATGCCAATGAACAAACGCAGGCGCGGATACTTCGGGTCAATTTTCAGGGCTTTGCGAAATTCTGCCAGGGCCGCGTCGTCCATACCCTGTTTAAGAAAGGATTGACCCAGATAGACATTAGCTTCGATCAGCATCGGGTTAATAGATAAAACCCGCTTGAACGATTCAACCGCTTCGTCATACGATTGATCGAAAAAGTGCGCCATGCCAAGGTTTAGAAAGGCAAAAGCGTTATCGGGGTTGATTTTGATCGATTCGCGCAGATACTTTGCAGCTTCTTCAAAGTTTTCCATGGCCACAAAACTGCGACCAAGCTGGCTCAGAGCATAGGCATCCTGAGGGTTGAGCAACACCGCCTTCTTGAATTCAACCACTGCTTTGCGGGGCTTGCCGATTTCAAGATATACTGCGCCCAGAGAAAAATGCGCGTAAGCGTAATCACGGTTCAAATCAATCGCATTTTTAAGTCTGACAATTGATTCATCATAAAGTTTTTTCAGTTTGTAAATAAGTCCAAGCTGCAGGTGAGCAAAAGCAAAATCAGGTTTCAGCGATATAGCTTTCTTGAAACGGATGATAGCTTCGTCGTACATGCCCTTCAGTTTGTAAATAACCCCGAGGTTGGCGTAAGGAAAGGCGTAGCTGGTGTTGAACATTATCGCTTTTTTGAACTCGGTGATGGCTTCGTTGAGCATCCCCTTGTTGCGATATGCAAGACCAATGAAGTTGTGGGCATAAGCGTCTTTGGGGTTAATTGTTATGGCATCTTTAAAGACGTTGATGGCGCGATCAGTCTCGCCCGACATCTCTAGCGCGCGAGCCAGTTGATAGTAGGCAAAAAAGTCGCGTGGATTGGCGGCTATCCGCTTTTTGCAATCCCTGATTATCTGTTCATATTTTTTTTCAACCATTGCCTGCCTCCATCAATCATGGAATCCAATCCAGGGTCTTGAACAATTCTGGTGTCTGACCGCTGGCGAAAATGAGAATGTCGTCTTTCATTGCCGGAAAAATCTCTTTATGGGCAATTTCTTCGGGGCCAAAAAAATCAAAACCCTCAACACGCTCGTCTTCTCCGGTCGAGAGAGTTGAGAAGTCGGGGTTGAGCCCTTCAAACACGAGAAACTGAATGTGTCTTGCCGCTTCCTGGTTCATTGATTCGCGCACAAATAGAAGGCGAAAGCCCTCTGCTCTGATGCGCAACTCTTCATGGAGCTCTCTGGCAGCTGTTACTTCAGCTGCTTCAAGCGGGTCCTGGCCTCCGCCGGGCAGCAGCCAGTAACGCCTGCCGTTTTTCAGGTGTCTGACAAAGCAGATCTTGCCGTCTTCCCTTTTGAGGAGAACGGTTACGCGAATGCGAATGTGATTATTATCTGTTTCGGGCTGTTGCACACCTATTTAATCGGCAACAAGCCTCACATGGATGAACAAAAAAATTATCGGCTTAAAGACTGGACGCTGGAAATTTTTATGGAACTGAGATTGAAAAGCTCTTCAACCTTGTTTATATCGCTGCTGTTGATGAAGATAGCCCGGGTAGGCGCAAGCTCATGCTCAGTTGCGAGTTTTTCGAGGTGATAGTCGAAGCCGTTATTTTTTAAAATATTTAAGGCGCGCAGCAGGTCAGCCGGGGTAACAAAATTGAAGATTACGAAATCTTTCTGGGTACCTGACTTCTGATAGATAATTTCATTCTCAAGAAACAGCCGGCGAACACCTGAGCTGCCATCGTCATGAATGGTTTCATTGGCACTGGTCAGAAAATAACCGTCGTTGTGCAGAGCGTTGAAGAAGCGCTCGGTCAGCTTTGTCTTGTTGTCCTGATCAAAATAAATCATGGTATTACGGCAGAATATTATGTCGTAGGTTCTGGCTGGCCAGCTGTTCAGAAGATTTAGAACCTCAAACGTCACGTATTTTTTGAATTCTGCCTTTATCTGCCACTTATCACGGCCAAGCTCGTCAAAAAAACGGCGCAGCATCTGGTGACCGATCAGGCGAAGCTGGTGACCTTCGAATATGCCTTCTCTTGCTGATTTTATCGCGTCAGACGAAATGTCGCTGCCGATCAGCTGAAGGTTATGGGCAGCTGGCTCCGGCAGCACGTCAAAAAGGGTAAAAAGAATAGAAAACAGTTCAGCCCCAACTGAACAACCGGCCGACCAGATGCTGAGCCGGTTATCACCAGTTCTGGCTTTTCTGGCAAGAATGTCTGGAAGAACGTGTTTTTTCAGGATGGTGAAATGCTCAGGATGTCTGAAAAACCAGGTTTCATTGGTCGTCAAATTGTTAAGCAGGTCCATGCGCAGTTTCAAGTCACGTTTGGCGCGCAGAATAATATCTGAAAGCGTGCGGCAGCTGAAATCAGCCAGCAAAGGTTCTACACGGTTTTCGACAAATGAATAGCGTGCCGGTGGAAAACTCAGGCCATATTCGCGCGACAAAAAAACACAGAAATCTTCTATTTCTTTGCCGCTGAATCTGCTTATAGCCATTAATAAGCCTTTGTATTCTAATTATTTCTGAGACTGCGAGGAAAAACCCGACCTGCAATGATCTGCCAGGTCGGTCGCATTTGACCGCGAATTTCTTCGGCACACTGCTGGCACACCAGACGTTCACTATTCTGAAACTTTAGATAGCTTTTTTCTGGTATGTCAAAATTTCGTAACTTGAGGCAAAGGGGGCATCTATCTTCCATGACGTCTCCGATGCAAAGTATTGTAACACAATAAGAAAGCCTGTTCAAGCCCCTTAGAACGAATTAAACTCTTCGGGGGTGGCCATGGTGTCTTTCCATGAAACCACCACAAAACCGGCAAGTTCAAATTTGCTGTCGACAAGGCCCATTTTGGGTAAAGTCTCGTCATAAATCTTTCTTCGCGTCGGGGGAATATAATTGTGGTTCTCTATTCTATGAACGTTAAAAAGTCTGAGATTCATTTCTGATCCATAGACACGATGAACGAAGTGAGTGGTTCTCGAATGATTGATGCCAATTTCGCTGCTGCCATTCAGGCCGATTTTGTTGTAATATTTCTGAACGTCTGGCCCGGCATAGAATTTGTTGTTTAGCTTGCCGCACGAAATAAACATGGCGTTACAGGTCATCTCAGGAAAATATAGATAATCGCCGGCCGTGTCTTTTACTACGCTGAGGTCACTTATATCTTTTGTCGGGTCAGGAATTCCCATTTTGACTTTGAGACCGTTGAGCAAACCATAAACTCCGTAGGCCGAGGTGCTGGCTTCATTACTTACTGCACCCCGCAGACCGGCTTTTTCGTAGTTTTTCGCGTATTCTTTCCAGACCTTCATGCTGGCTTCATCAAATTTTGCAAAATCGAATTTGCCGGCATTGTCTTCATAAGACTGCTTCAATTCAGTCTTTAGAGCCGCATGCGCTGCACTGTTGATCGGGAATTCATTGAAAAAACTGTCGATATCCTGTTCAAATTCTTCTACCGTAGCTTTAGCTTCAATGATGCCACTCTTGTTGCGATCAAGGCAGTTTGCTTTGGCTGTGCCTTCATCAGAGATTTTTTCGGCAAGCTTGTATTTCATGAATGGCACGAGTTCGTTCTCGAAACAGTCTACCGGGCTTCGGTAGTCGTAAACTACTCTTTCGCGGGCAATGACAGTTGCAGCAACGTGGTTCTTGTATGCTGTGTCGTTAACATCGTCAAGAAAAAGTGATTTGACGGTGCTTGAGTAATCGTTGGCTATTAAAGCGTTGCTGTTATCATCGTAATCCTGGGGAAAGCCATAGAAACCATGGCCATCAGCGGCATTGCGGTCGGCCCCCTGATTGAAGTCACCGGCCACGAAAACGTTTTTCGCACTGATGATGCTGATGTTCTTCGGGGGATTCCCCTTGATCACCACGTCTTTTTCAGAATAAATTACCCCGTTTTCAGGAACGGTAACTTTGCTCTCACGCAGGTTACTGCCGAAATCAAGATAGGCAACATCTAGTTCATGCGGCCCGTTGGTCCAGGAGGTGGGCATTTTGTAATCTACGCTCAGGTTGCTGCTGTCATTTGTGGCGATATAAAGCCCCTTGCCTGATTTGGCCTCAAGCTTGTACTGCTCGAAAGGAGGGGCTCTTGGCGGAATCGACAGGCCGGAGTGTTTATCTTTTATCCAGGGTTTGAGATCTTCCGGCAATGCAGGGGTCTTTCCTTCGAGCTCTTTTGGATAGGCTCCGAAGGGTATGTCGGCAGGATTATCATAGGTGCCGGCGGTAGGGAAGACTGTATTGGTTGGAATTACCTTGGTCATTTTTGGCAAACCGGGTTTGGCACGAAACGTTGACTGAATCGGGCTGTAAATGAAGATGCCTCCGGCTCCGGAGATTATTGCATTCATATCGTCAAGCTCCTGGGTGGTGCCAGGTATGGCGTTGTTATGAGACGACATGAGAATTCGCCCGATTTCGATGCCTTTGTGACCGTAAAGGTGACCGGTTGAAAAAACGTTTTTGTTGTTTTTATTTGTTTGACCGAAGACCATCGATAAAAAACCACCGTCATACATGAGAAACTCGCGGGCGGGAAAACGGCGGTTAATTACCGCTTCAACGCGTCTAACCGTTGTGTCATAAATGCCAAGAGATTCGATCTTGATATAACTGAGACTTTCGTCAGTATTCTTGGTTTTATCGTCATCTTTGTATGGTATGCGGCCAACCCTGACTTTAAATTTTCCGTCTCCCAGGGTGCCGCTATAAACCCCGGTGCTGTTGTTATCGATTTTAAGGCCGTGCGCACTCAAGTCTTTTAGATTCTGCTCACGCGATTTGGCTCCGAGCCATTTGAGATCTTTTGCCAGTTCATGGGTCTCGAAACCTGAATTGTTGAAAAGCTCACCAATTGCAAGTTCCAGGCCGGCTTCGGCAAGGCCGAGGGCTTTCACTTTACGGCTTTCCTGAATAGTTGTCTGCATGCGGTATGAAGAAAAGGTGTGAATGGCAGCCATGATGAACATCAGCACGATTCCCATGCCAATGGCGGTAATGATTGCAGAGCCCTGGCGGGCAGCGTATCTCTTCATTCAGGGTTAGCCCCCCTTTCTTTTACTGTAATAACAAGTTCGTTCGCGTAATTGCCGGCATCCGGGCCTTCGTCACTGCGCGCCAGTTTAAGCTTGATATACACGTTGCCTGAGCGTGAAGCTTCGGGGTCTTCGATGCGATAGAAAATGCATTCTTTGATACCGTTCAAGACGGGAAAAACGGTTGTCTCAGACGTGACTTCAACCTTGCGGTTGTCAAAAGGAACCATTTCGCGGTAGAGAGTAAAGGTGCCATCGGGCTTGGTGTCGTCATCGGGCTCGACGAAATACCTGACCCGGTGTTGAACGTAATTTACTTCACCGTCAGGCAGGTCGAGAGGGTCTTTTTCAAAATCATAAAGAATTTTCATGAATTTGAGCTGATTGGTGGCATCTGTGGTTTTAAGTCCTGCAACTGAAGTTTGTGCCACTGCCGGCGGGAAATTATCAAAAATATAATTTGATTCACGCACATCGTCGGTGATCTTCAACAGCGTTCTGTCAACTTCATCGTTGATGGTATGGTTGGCTATTATCTCGCGGGCACTGCGCTGGCTGCCTGAATAAACGCGCCACAAAGCCGTCAGTATGAACGTGAGAATGATCATGCCGACCATCAGCTCTATAACGGTTGTTCCTCTCTTTTTGTCTCTTCGCATGTTATTCCCTCTGGGCAACCGCTGTTGAGATGTCAAGACGATGAGAACGCTTGTCTTTGCCTGTATAAACGACCGAGAACTTCAGTAAATATACAGTAGGTGCCGGGTTCCCGGTTGCGAACTGGTCTGGAACGGCATCAATCATAGTGCTTGCCGGGTCGATGGTGTATTCAATACCATTTATGACATGCTTGCGCAATTCATCGCTGTTTTTAAGCTTCCACTCGAAGGTTTTCTGCTGAGTTGCAGCATCTGATGAATACTGGTCTGCCTCTATCATGTCGAAACTGTATGAGCGGCAGATTTCCTGGACTTTTTGCGCCACAAAAGCGGCCTGCGAATGATCTCTTGTTGCAGTGACCGTTCTGGTCTGGCTTACAATAACATTCAGGGAAGGAACTACTATCAGGGCCAGTAAAATAACCCCGATCATTATTTCGATCATCGACATGCCTGTTCTAAAGCCGCGCATATTACTCCGGGTAGATCAGAAATTCACGTCGTTTTCTGATAAATTCGCTCAGGTCTCCCTGTAGGGTGGCGTATATCTGCATCAGGGTCTGACCGCCAAGAATGCCATTGCGAATTTTGCTGCTGCCAAGCAGAGTATCAAGGGCTTCTGCTGCAGCAGGGTTTTTTAAGGGTATGCGGTCGGGGTAGAGTTCGTGCAGCGCCCGCAATATTGCCATACCAGCGAGGAAGGGGTCAAAAGTGATATTGTCGGTAACCACAATCTCGATGCCTGGAATTTTTTTCTGGGAAAATAAGCCGTAATAAGGTTTTTCTGCTGCGGGGACAAACCTTACCCCCGGCAGTTTATGGCGCTCGAGCTTTTGCGTCAGCAGTTCGCCATCGAGCCATGGAGCCAGGACATAGTGAAAAGGCCGATTGGTGCCAACTCCGGTTGAAAAAACGCCCATTTCCCCGAGGAAACCGGTTACCGCGTAAAACAATGGTGAATCTGGCTCGGGAATGTGGTCAGAGGGCGGTACCCAGTGAAGCCCGGTATCACGATAAGACATGCTGCGGGCATAGCCCTCCATGCCGATGACGGTGAGGTTGGCCCCAAGCCCGAATACCTTGTTGAAATATAGCGCCAGCTCGCCAATGGTGAGCCCGTATAAAAGCGGTACCGGGTAAACCCCAAATCTGCTGCGCAGAGAGACTTCTAAAACAGGGCCAGAAATGGTGTTGGCATTGATCGGGTTGGGGCGGTCAAGAACAAGAACGGGCAGAGATGCCTCGCGTGCCAGATCGAGCAACTGGGCCATCATGGTTACATATTTAAAGTAGCGAAGCCCGATGTCCTGAAAATCAATTATCAGAAGATCTATGCCCTTCAGATCACCTACTGACGGCCGCTGCAGCGGGTCGGAGATTTCTATGACCCTGGCATTGGTAAGGGCATCAAACTTGCTCTCAGGGGCATCGCCCGGCATTGTTTCGCGAAAGAATACATCGCCGGTTATGATGAGCCTGATGCTGGCTGCGCGGGCCAGACGGTCAATTGTATGTGTCAGAGACTGATCTAAAGCTGTTTTTGCCGTAAACAGGGCCAGCTTTTTGCCACGTACCATTTCAGGGTGTTCGCGTGCCAGCACTTCAATGCCCGTTTTGACGCGCGCTGCCTCAGCGTTGCCTGGAAAAACAAGAGCAACGACACAAAAAAAAGCCACCCATAAAAAAAATAAGCGACCAGAGAAGTTCATATCTACATCTTACTTGATAAACTCAAGGTCTTCAACCAGATTCCTGATTTTGCACGGTAAACAATTAAAATCGGCAATGATTTTCAAGATGATTTCGAGTAACAAGAGCCAAATCTTTGTGAATCTGTTGTATAATAGTTGTAGTAAGGGTCGAGCGGAGGGTGTCATGATTCGTGAAACAGTCGTTGCCGGAAGATTTTACGAAGCAAATGCCGGGCAGTTGAAAAGTCAGATAGAAGGCTGTCTGCAGCATCGACTTGGCGCAGCAGCATCTATTCCCAATGTGGGTGGCACTCTTGCTGGCATAATCGTTCCCCATGCCGGGTATGTCTTCAGCGGCCCGGTCGCAACCCACGCTTTTGCAAGGCTGCAACGGGAAATCCCTCCACCGGATACGGTTGTTCTTCTCGGCCCAAAGCACACCCGCTACGGTGAAAGCTTTTCGGTCAGTGCCGCTTCAGCCTGGAAAACCCCTCTCGGCCAGATGGAAGTTGATTCCGGGCTCCGCGATAAAGTTCTGGCATCCGATAGTCTGTTCCGACCAGATAATGATGCTCATACATTTGAGCATTCAATTGAGGTGCAATTGCCGTTTCTGCAGTATTTCATGTCTCCAGCGCCGCGCATTCTGCCAATAGCCATTCATTATGCTCCTTTTGCGAGCATCTGCAAAATTGCCGATGGCTTAAGAAAGGTTATTGCAGGCGAGACTGCAAAAAAAATAATCTTCCTTGTCAGTTCTGATTTCTCTCACGATACCCCCAGAGAGCAGGCCTATAAACTTGATCGGGAGGTAATAGACCTCATTCTTTCAAATGATGCCGAAGGTGTTTATAAATTGATCACCGAAGAAGACCGTTCTGTGTGCGGGGTTATGCCTATCTGCACCATGTTACAGATTTTTGCAGATGCAAGTCTTAAAGCAACTCTTCTCAAATACGCCACCTCAATGGATATTATGCGGCATGAGCTCGGTGTTGGCTACGCAGCGATTATTTTTGAAAAATAGGAAAAGGCATGAGCCCTTTTGAAATAGGCATTATTACTGGTATGATCTGGGCTTTTGCCCTGGTGGTCTGGACTCTAACCGAAATTACCAGCGGCGAACCCAGTGCCTGGTTAATGCTGATTGCCTACATCTACGAAGGATTCAGTTTTACTCCACGCGGCATTTTGAAGGGTGCTGCCTGGGCTTTTGCTGATGGCTTTATTTCAGGCTATGTAATCAGTTTCATTGCCCAGTGGTTTTTGGGTTAAAAGAGAATATTTCCCGCGACTTCGAGTCGGCGCTCACGATAGTATTCATGCAGGCGGTCACCAAGAGAAGCAAAAATCTGCCCTTCCGAAAAGCGATAACCAATAAAGATGGTGGCACCAGCACCGTTTTCATCTTTTTTCGTTGCATTATCGAAGCTGTAACGGCTTGAAATATAGCTGCCATCCATTCCCCACCACCAGTTGGCACCAACAGACTTTTCCCAGGCGAGTGCAAATTCTGCGCCTTTGTGATCTGATGGAGTCCAGTAATTGTTCTGATTGCCATTCTGGTCTGTCTGGTTGGCAAAGGTGGTTTGATAAAACCTCAGGGTAGCGGTTAGCAAAGGCGCGTTCTGGTAAAAAACGGCGTGAATCAGTTCACTGTCGTATCTACGCCGGGAATTTCCGTCTGAAATTTCACCCAGTGTAACCGTCTGAACTGCCCTGGTTCTGCGGTGCAGATCACCATAAAAACTTATGCCGGTTGTACTTTCCTGATAACGGTTCTGAACGGTAAAAAAATTATCCTTGTAGGCGCTTTTTCCTGCTCTGAGAGCGAGCTTAAGGTTGTCGGTGCCGCCTATTCCCAGCAGAGAATAACTGTCAATACTGTCGCCACCCGGAAAAATTTCGGGAGCAAAACTCACCTGCAGACTGGTCAGGTCGTCAGCACGGTAATTAAGGGTGCCACTGAATACGCGACTACTGACGCTCTGGTTGTTATCTTCATGAGACCAGTTCTCAAAGCGGTAACGAGCACTTATTTTCGGATAATACTCTGAAGGAAAATACCCGTCAATCGATGAAACGACCTCAAGAAGACCTTGATCATCTTCTCTGATGCTTAAGCCAATCGACCCCTCGGTTTGCAGTTTACGCTTGTATTTCTCGATTTCGGAACGATTGAAATCCGAAAGCGGTGCTGATTTGTGAATTGTTTCAATTCGCTCCCGGGCCAGGTTGAATTCGCCAAGATGATAGTGAACCATAACCATTCCCTGGGTGGCACGGTTGTTTTTAGGTGAAATCTCCAGAGCCATCTCATAGAATCGTTGGGCTTCCTGGAGTTTTCCCTGGGAGAGCCGCAAATCTGCAAGCTCGATGTAAGCTTCAAGTCGCGAAGGTTCATGGGTTAACTTTTCGATGGCCAGATCACGCTCAACGGCTTGAAGATTTCTTAGTTCCTGGCTAAGCGAATCAGGGCTGTCGCTTCCAGGGATAATAGTATCGAATGGCTGCGCCTGGCAACTGGCGGCAACCATATAAAGAGCCGTAAGTAAAAGAGTTCTCAATAATTTTTTGAGCATGCACTTTAGCTATCGGCATGCCGGGCATCTTTTCAAATAAAAAAAGGCTGCTCCGTAGAGCAGCCTTTTTCAAAAATCTCGTTTTTATTCGCGCTTGGGTTCAGAGTCGTCGCCACCTTCTTCGGTTGCTTCGGGTTCTTCCACTTCGACTCCGCCTTTTTCCTTCATTTCTTTGACTCTCTGTTCCATTTTGGCCTTGATTTCTTCAAGCTTGGCTTTGGGGACATTGAGGCTGATCTGAACGGTAGTTTCGTTGGCAGTGAGTTTGATCATGTTCATAACTTCGGCTGCTTCGGGAGCCTGGGCTGCGAACATCTTCAGCATGGCCAGGAAACCGTTGAGTGCGGTCATAACGTTTTCGACGTTTTCTTTCTTGTCAACTTCGCCGTTGAAATTGAAAACGATGTTTTCGCCGTGGCTGAAACCAAAGAAGAAATAGTTGAGGGCGGCCAGAGGAGCAGCCTGAGGGTTCTGTTTTACTTTATCTTTGAGTTCGGCAGGAATCATGCCAGCGCCACTTATTGTTGCCTGGGCATCAAGTTTCTGAAGAATGGCATAGAAATCTTTGCGTTCGGTAACGGCTTTGCCTTTACCCATTTTGATGGCCTTAACAGCGTTTACGCCAGGTTCAGCGCCTACAACGGCAGTTCCGGCATCAAGGAAAATACCAAAACCGTCTTTTTTGTTCTTCGGAACGATGGCATCAAAACCGTCAATTTTGGTAATTTCAACATCTTTGGCTGCTTCTTTGTCGCCTTTGATGGCTTCAGTAATTTTTGCAGGATCAAATTTGCCTTCAATGATGGCACCGGCCATCTGACTTGGGCTTGCCGGGTCAACCTTGCCGGAGGTGAAAACCACAAACTGGCTCAGGCCTTCCATTGGGTTAAAGCCGGTTTTGGCCATAAAATCTTCATAGGCTTTTTTCTGTTCGGGTGATTTTGCCAGGTTTTCTTCGAATGCCTTTTTGACTTCGGGGGTGGCAAGAAACTTGGCAACATTTACCTGAAAAACAAAATCGGCTTCCTGGGGGATGAGCTGCAGCAGATCAGCAGAAAATACCGCTGAACCGGTGAAAGCAACTAACAGGGCAGCTACAAGCATCAGCTTTTTGAACATATCTAACTCCTCATTTTTTTGAACAAATTTCTAAAATCCAAGGGCATAATAGACTTGCCCCCAAATAATGTCAAGCACGATACGTTAAATCAGGCAATTATTCCGCCAGGAACCAGGAGATAACTTTTGCCTGAGAATCCATGTTCTCACAGAGAACTTAAACTTTATCTTGTTAAGCTTTGCGGAAAAGCAGCTGGCATAAATTCGGCCACCCGATTTAAGAAAACTTCAATTCAGTTACCGCTGGAGAGGGAAGAACTTCATTTCAGCCGTTCAGGTTATAGTAGTCTGAGCTTCTGGCAGGTATTGAATCTATCCCGATACTGTGATAGCATCGGCAGGGTTAAAAATTATAAACAAGGATCAGTTATCAATGGAAGCAGACCAGATTAAAAAGCTCTATCAGGCTATGGCTGAAAATGGCTTTTCCACCCTGGAACTTGAACTCGCCGAAAAAAACCGGGTTCGCCTGGTTCTAGATGCCGTGCATGAAGAATTTCCTGGTGATAATGTAGCTGCACAGCTTGCCGCTCTTGATGAAACCGAATCACCCGCCAATACCCAGGTTGAAATAAGGTCTGACAAGGTAGGAACATTTGCTTTTGCTGACCGGCAGCTGAAAAAGGGCGATCGCATTAAAAAGGGTGAGATTCTTGGCCTGGTAAAGGGAATCAGCTTTCAGGACCGGATTAAATGCTCTCTTGATGGCATAATTCGGCGGGTCGAAGTCGAAAACGGCTCAGTGGTAGATTATGGTCGTCTTCTCTTTCTTGTCGATATCGACTGAACCTGCTTTATCAGCTTAGCTTTAACCAATAACAGGAGAACAAAAACTCGATGTTTTCAAAAATTTTGATTGCAAACCGCGGTGAAATTGCTGTTCGAATTATCAGAACCTGCAAAAGAATGGGTATTGCAACCGTTGCCGTATATTCAGAAGCCGATCAAAACTCACTGCATGTCAAAATGGCAGATGAGGCTTATTGCATTGGGCCCGCAAGACCGGATCTTTCTTATCTAAATATTCCCAATATTCTTTCTGTCGCTCATGCAACCAATTGTGAGGCTATTCACCCCGGCTATGGTTTTCTTTCTGAGAACCCAAGCTTTGCTGAAATAGTTGAAAAATGCGGTTTTATTTTTATCGGCCCGGATTACCGCGCCATAGAACGCATGGGACAAAAGTCGGTTGCCCGTGATCTTATGATCAGATCGGGTGTTCCGGTGATGCCTGGTTCGCAGGGCAGCGTTGAAACGGTCGAAGAGGCTCTGGAAATAGCCCGCGGCATCGGTTTTCCCGTTCTGGTCAAGGCAACATCAGGCGGCGGCGGCAAAGGCATGCGCCTTGTGGAAAAAGAAGAAGATTTTGCCGGCCTGTTTAAAATGGCTCAGGGCGAAGCTGAAGCCTCATTCGGCGATAAGCGCGTTTATGTCGAAAAATACATGCGCAACCCGCGCCATGTTGAAGTTCAGATCATTGCTGACCGTCAGGGCAAAGTCGTTGCGCTCGGCGAACGCGAATGTTCGATTCAACGCCGCCACCAGAAATTGATTGAAGAGTCTCCTTCTCCGGCTGTTACTCCAGACCTGCGACGCAAAATGGCAGAAACTGCTGTTAAAGCCGCTAAAGCAATTGGTTATCACAATGCCGGCACAATCGAATTCCTGCTTGACAGCAATGGTAACTTTTTCTTCATGGAAATGAATACCCGCCTTCAGGTTGAACACCCGGTCACTGAAATGGTATGCAACTTCGACCTGGTTGAATTGCAACTTAGAGTGGCTTCAGGAGAGGCATTGCCCATTGAAGGTGAACTCGTAGAACCTCATGGCTGGGCGATTGAATGTCGTGTTAATGCCGAAGATCCGGCAATGTCGTTTATTCCGTGCCCCGGCCGGATCGAAAAATACCTTGTGCCTGGTGGCCCGTGGGTGCGGGTTGACTCTGCAGCCTATCAGGGGTACCTCATCAGCTCGAACTACGATTCGATGGTTGCCAAACTTATTGTCTGGGGCCGAACCCGTGAAGAGGCAATGGATAGAATGATTGCAGCTCTGAGCGAATTCGAAATCAAAGGAATCGAAACTACGATTCCTTTTCATACCTTTGTTTTGAACCACCATGAATTCAGATCAGGAAACTTTTCCACAAGCTTTGTGGATCGAAACTTTCAAACTTTCATGAAAGAACAGCAGGAAAGGGCTGAAGCAGTTATTGCTGAAAAGACTGTTGTCAGGTGAACGATGAATCTCTTCAAACCAGAGATACCCTTTCCGGCAAAGGTGCTCAGTGTCAATGATCTGACAAAGCATCTGAAGGGGCTGGTCGAAAACGATCGGCTCCTTGCTGCTGTCTGGGTGCAAGGCGAGATTTCTAATCTGGTAAAAGCCGCATCAGGCCATTGTTATTTCACTCTGAAAGATGACCAGGCCGTTATTAAAGCTGCTCTTTGGGCTGGCAACCGCCGCAGAATCTCTGTTGACTTTAAAAATGGCGATTTTGTCATGGTTTTTGGCGGCCTGTCAGTTTATCCGCCCCGCGGAGAATACCAGATTACCGTCCAGGATCTCAGGCCCGCTGGCATTGGAGCCCTTTACGAGGCCTTTGAAAAGCTGAAGAAAAAACTTCAGGCAGAAGGGTTGTTCGATCCCGAACGAAAATTGCCATTGCCCTTTCTGCCGCGTGGCATAGGCATTGTCACTTCACCAACCGGTGCGGTCGTTAAAGACATTTTCAGGGTCGTAAGGCGAAGATTTCGCAATATGCCACTCTACCTCGTGCCGGTGAAGGTTCAGGGGGAGGGTGCCGCCGCTGAAATAGTGTCTGGTATTGAACGATTGAACGCTGATTCAAGAGTCGATGTCATAATTATTGCTCGAGGTGGTGGCAGCCTTGAAGACCTGTGGGCTTTTAATGAGGAACCGGTGGCCAGGGCAATCAGTGCTTCGGCCAAGGCGATCGTCTCTGCCGTCGGGCACGAGACTGACACGACAATTGCCGATATGGTGGCTGACCGTAGGGCGGCAACGCCTTCAGTTGCCGGTGAACTCGTGGTGCCGGTAAAAGCAGAGCTGGTCGATTTTATTGGCCGTCAGCGCAAGCGCCTTGACCGTTCGATGAAAACAACGCTGCAAATTCAGCGGCAAAGGTTTCGCAAGGCATCCACCTGCAGGTTTCTCGTGAAACCTGCACTTCTTATTGCCGAACGCCGCACTGGTATTTTAAATCTTGTGCGTGAACTTGAGTCATTATACAAGCGTTTTTACGACCGTAAGGTCCATAGATTGGCTTTGTTATCAGTAAAACTGGCATCCCTGAACCCGAAGGGGCCTCTTGACAGGGGCTACAGCATGGTGACCGACCTTGAGGGCCGGGTTGTTAATTCAATTAAACTGCTGCACCCGCAACAGGAGCTGAATTTGCATTTTGCTGACGGTCTGGCTGGCATAAGAGTCAATGAAATTAAAGAAAATGACAAGGGGGGCAGTAATGCCACGAATTAACGAACAGGAAGTGGCTGAACTGGTTAAACTCAGCCAGGAGCAGATTGACAAGCTTGATTACGAATCAGCCATGCAGAAGCTTGAGGTAGTGGTAGAAGCCCTGGAGCAGGAGGGCACCCCCCTGGAACTCGGTTTAAGGCTTTATCAGACCGGCAATGCCCTGGCAAAAAAATGTGGGCTTGCTCTTGATGCCGCTGAAGAAGTGATGCTTCAACTGCGTGGCTCGATTGATAATCCCTCAGAAGCACCCTTTGACCCGGAAAAAGACGGAAGATGACAACCCGGGTGGCCCTGCAGAAATCAAGCTTTTCTCAATACCTTGAAAATAGTGCTGTCGCGATCGAGGCAGCACTAAAATCATGGTTGCCGGCGGATCAGCCGGAGGTTTCGGCAAATCTGCATGAGGCAATGCGATACAGCGCTCTTGCCGGGGGGAAGCGCATCAGACCTGCCCTGTGTCTTATCGCTGGCGAGCGACATCCTGAACTGAAAGATGCTCTTTTGCGTGCGGGATGTGCTTTTGAGCTTATTCATACCTACTCTTTGATACATGATGACCTGCCAGCTATGGATAACGATGACTTGCGCCGCGGCAAGCCCACCAACCATAAAAAATTTGGTGAAGCCACGGCAATACTGGCCGGAGATGCTCTTTTGACTCTGGCATTCGAGTGGTTCGCCAGTCTTGTGGAATTTGGTGTGCTACCCGTGAAGGTGGTCGAAATTCTGGGTATTGCTGCTGTGGCAGCCGGTCATCGAGGTATGGTCGGGGGCCAGATGCTCGATATTGCCTTTGAAAAGAAAAAAGTTGATCTAAAAACCCTTGAAAGTATCCATCGCCAGAAAACCGGTGCACTGATTATCGCTCCTTTAAAGGTCGGGGCTGTGATTGCCGGCTATTCAACAGCTGAGCTCGAAGCTATCGAACTCTATGCTGCCAGAATCGGCCTGCTTTTTCAGGTGATAGATGACATTCTCGATATCGAGGGTGACACACACAATCTCGGCAAGAACACCGGGCGCGACCAGGTTCTCGAAAAGTCGACTTATCCATCGCTGCTTGGTCTCGATGGCGCAAAAAATTATGCCCTTACCCTGCATCATGAGGCCAGAGAATTGCTGCATTCATTGCCTGGTGAGCAGGCTATTCTTGCTGCGATGGCAGATTTTATTCTCAACCGAAACAAATAGCCTCGATGGAGACGCAAATGCCCGAAAATAAATCGGTTGCAGCTGTGGTTGTCGCTGGTGGAATGGGCCAGCGGATGCGCACTGCGATTCCGAAACAGTTTCTGCTTCTTAAAGGCCGCCCGGTGGTGCAGTGGAGTCTTGAATGTTTTGAGCAAACTCCTGAGATTACCCGACTGGTTCTTGTTCTGCCCGAAGATTGGCTCGAAGAAGGTATGAATCGCCTGAAAGACTTTAAACCGACAAAACCATTCAAGGTGGTCGCAGGCGGAGTTTTGCGCCAGGATTCAGTCAGGGCAGGCCTGGAGGCTCTTGGCGATGAAGAAGGCTGGGTAGCGGTGCACGATGCAGCCAGGCCTGGAATCAGGCCGGAAACCGTCAGTGCCGCATTAAACCAGGCTTTTGTGCAGGGCAACGCAGTGTGTGCCCTGCCATCGCATGATACCCTGGTGAAAGTGGTTGATGGTGAGGTTATTGGTCAACTTGACCGTAATGAGGTTTACAGAATACAGACACCACAGATTTTTAAAACGAAAATTTTGTGCCAGGCCCTTGAAAGTGCAGCCAGAAAGGGTCTGGTTGCAACTGATGAAGCCTCGTTGGTCAGAGAACTGGGTTACAAGATTTTTCTGGCGGCCGGTTCTGAATTGAGTGCCAAGATAACCACCCCTGAAGACCTCGACAGGTTCGAATCTCTACTTTAAAGATGAGGGCGCAATAACATGAAAAAGACGCTTATCCTGCAGGCTCCAGCTAAAATTAATGTTGGTTTATGGGTTAAAAGCAAACGCCCTGATGGCTATCATGACCTTGCGAGCATTATGCAGACTATTTCGCTGGCAGATATAATTACCATCAATGAAAGCACAGAGCATGGAATCAGAATCACCTGCGATCACCCCCTGGTGCCGACTGATTCTACAAATCTGGTGCACAGGGCGGCAACGCTGTTTCTTGACCAGATGTCGATCGTGCCCGCCCTGACAATTCACATCGAAAAGAAAATTCCTGTGGCAGCAGGCCTCGCCGGTGGCAGCACTGATGCTGCCGCGGTTTTAACAGGCCTGGCCCGGCTTTACGATAAATCACTTTCTCCGGCCGACCTGATGAAAATGGGCTCATTGATTGGTTCAGATGTTCCATTTGTAATTCATGGTGGTCTTGCGGTCGCTGAAGGAAGAGGGGAGAAGCTGTCCTTCCATGAGCCGCCCAGACCGCCGCTGGTGGTCGTGATTGCCATTCCATCAGGGGTGGGTGTCTCGACAAAATGGGCTTACGAAAACTATCACCCCGGAAACAACGAAGCGAAAGAACGCACTTTTAACATGCTTCTCGATGCCTACAGAGCACGCAATCTCGATGTTCTGCGCAAACTTGTTTTCAACGATCTTGAGTCAGTCACTCTGCACCGCTACCCCGAGGTATTGCGTATCAAAGAGCGTCTTGCCGCAACAGAAGAAGGAGTGGTGCTGATGTCTGGAAGCGGGCCATCTGTTTTTGGTCTGTTTGCCGACAAGCGCAGTGCCATGAAGGCGGTCAGAACTCTCGACGGGCTTCCTGTAGATGTGTTTATCGAACACACCGCTAAGAAACACTTTTAAACATGAAAAAAATAGCTTTACTTGGTTCAACTGGTTCAATTGGCAGAAGCACCCTTGAAGTTGTCAGGCAGAATCCTGAAAAACTGAAAATAGTCTCATTGACCGGCGGAAAAAACTGGCAACTGCTCGCCGAACAGGCGCGTGAGTTTCGCCCGCAGTTTGTTGCCTCAGCCTTTGAAGAAGTCGGCAATGATTTGCGTGCCGCTTTGGCAGACACAGGCATCAAAGTTGCAACCGGGCCTGAGGCAGTGCTCGAAGCCGTTTTCATGTCAGGGGTCAACACAACCGTTGCGGCCATTGTTGGTGCCGCCGGGCTGAAGCCAGTCATGGCCGCAATTTCAAGGGGGCATCAGGTTTGTCTGGCCAACAAGGAAACACTCGTCGTTGGCGGGAGCCTTGTGATGGAGGCAGTTGCCAGAGCACGTGTTGACCTTGTGCCGGTTGACAGCGAACACTCGGCAATCTTTCAATGCCTGCAGGGGGCCGCAGGAACACCACCTCGCAAGATTATCATTACCGCATCAGGAGGCCCATTCAGGGAATGGCCTGCAGAAAAACTTGCCGGAGTTACTCTTGCCCAGGCCCTTAAACACCCCAACTGGAACATGGGTGGCAAAATCACCATTGATTCTGCCACACTCATGAATAAAGGTCTCGAAGTTATTGAAGCTCATTGGCTGTTTGGGGTCAGCTATGAACAGATTGAAGTTGTCGTTCACCCCCAGTCGATCATTCACAGCCTGATTGAGTTTTCAGACGGTTCGGTACTTGCTCAACTGGGTTGGCCAGACATGAAACTTCCGATTCAGTATGCTCTCAGCTGGCCTGACCGCTGGCAACAACCCCTGCCGGCGCTCGATCTGGTTAAAGTTGCCCAGATGACCTTTATGCAACCAAGGCTGGCAGATTTTCCCTGCCTGCAGCTCGCTTTCAGTGCCGGCCACGCGGGTGGTTTAATGCCCTGCATCCTGAATGCTGCCAATGAAATTGCAGTTCAGGCTTTCATGCAACAGCGCATCTCATTCATTGATATCCCCAGGGTGATCGAGTCTACGATGAATTCAATGCAAAACGGTTCAGTTACAAGCATAGATCAGTTGATCGAAGTCGATTATGAAACAAGAAGAAGGGCAGAAGAGTTGCTGGAGGCCAGAAAATGACCCCTGACTTTAGAATTGGTCTAGGGCACGATATTCATGCACTCGTCGAAGGCCGCGATCTGTGGCTCGGCGGTGTCCAGGTTCCATACCATCTTGGCCTTAAGGGGCATTCTGATGCTGATGCTCTTATTCACGCCATCATGGACGCAATGCTTGGAGCATTGGCCATGGGCGATATCGGCGGGTTGTTCCCTGATAACGACAGCAGATTTAAAGATATCAGTTCAGTTCTTCTGCTTCGGGAAGTCGTTAAGCTG
>JAQUZA010000361.1 GCA_028691595.1 Candidatus Rifleibacteriota bacterium | reverse complement strand
ATCAGGTTGTAGCCCATTTCCAGCTCGAGGGGATCAACCGAGAGCAATGACGAAACATCTTCGGGCCCCGGGGCAGCGGCCGTTTCTTCTGCTTTTTTGCTTTCAATTTCCTTCTGGGCAACTTCTTCGTCTGTTTTATGGGTTACATAGGCCATAGCCCCAAAAATTACCGACAGCAAAATAAAACTCAATTTTGGTAACCCGGGTATGAGCCCAAGAAAGCCCATGAGTCCTGATGCAATGCCGAGTACTTTCGGATTGCTGAACAGCTGGTTGCCAATATCGTGGCCCAGGCTTGAGTCTGAACTTGCACGGGTTACAACGATACCGGTCGCTGTTGCGACCAGAAGTGCCGGAATCTGGCTGACCAGACCATCTCCAACGGTAAAAAGGGCATAGGCTGCCAGAGCGTCTGCTGCTCCTTCACCTCGCTGAAATACGCCGATTACAAGGCCTCCGAGTAGGTTGATGACCGTAATGATGATGCCAGCTATGGCATCGTTTTTAACGAATTTGCTCGCACCGTCCATTGACCCGTAAAAATCTGCTTCGCGGGAAAGGTTCAGACGGCGCTGGGTAGCTTCTTCCTGGTCAATAGCCCCGGCGTTCAGGTCGGCATCGATAGCCATGCCTTTGATTGGCATTGCATCGAGGGTAAAGCGTGCAGCGACTTCGGCAACGCGCTCAGCACCTTTGGTGATGACGATGAATTGAATCAAAACCAGTATGAGAAAAACAACAAAGCCAACGACATAATTGCCACCTACAACAAAATTGCCAAAGGCCTTGATAATTTCGATGGTTGCGCCTTGCCCTGCCAGAATGATACGAGTGGAACTGACATTGAGCGATAGACGGAAAAGGGTTGTGATCAGCAAAAGGCTTGGAAAAGCCGAAAATTGAAGAGCATCTTTGTTATAGATAGAAACCAGAAGTATGGTTAGGGCCAGGGCTACGTTTAACGTCAGCAGAATGTCGAGAATAAAAGATGGCAGGGGCACGACCATCATAATGACGATCATGACAACGGCAAAGGCAAAAATAATGTCCTTTTTCTTCAGAAGCTCGGCAAAGGGCACATTGTTCAAAAAACCAGCATTTTCTCCGGCCACGCCTGCCTCCAGCTTCTTATGAAATTTATGCACCGACCATCAGGAAATCTGTCTGCCAGAATCAAATAATACTCTGGGCTTTAAGCGCCTGCAGCGCGATTTTTCATGCGATAAACCTGTGCCAGAATTTCGACTACGGCAGCATAAAGATCAGAGGGTATTTCGTCACCTATTTCTAACATGTTATACATTTGCCGTGCAAGGGGTTTGTTTTCAATGATTGGAATATCGTTCTGCTGGGCTATTTCTTTGATCTTGCGGGCTATAAGCCCTGCACCCATTGCGATCACTTTTGGTGCACCGTCTTCACCTGGAACATACTTCAATGCACAGGCAATGTGGGTTGGGTTGGTAACAACCACCGTCGCCTTAGGTACTTCTTCCATCATTCGACGACTCGATGCCTGCCGCTGTTTTTCGCGGATCTTCTGCTTTACTCTCGGGTCCCCTTCACGTTGTTTATATTCTTCTTTAATTTCGTCTTTTGACATTTTGATATTTTCTTCGTGCCGCCACTTCTGAAATGACCAGTCGGCAATGGCCAATACCAGAAGCACCAGAATTATTTTCACGGCCATGGTAAAGATGAGCTTGAGTATCAGGATGATTGCTGGAACTGGCTCAAGCTGAACCATGCGCATAAGGTAGGGAAACTGGTCGCGAATAGTCGTGTATGGAATGTATGCGACGATAAGAATTTTCAGGATCGATTTAACGAGTTCTGCTACCAGCTTCCATGAAAAAATGTTTTGAATACCCGAAATCGGGTTTAGTCGGTCTATGTCTGGCATCAGCGGTTCGAATCTGAAAAGAAAGCCTGTTTGTAATATATTTGATACCACGGCACTTATTAGAATTGCAAAGAGAAAGGGTGCCATTACCTGCAAAAGAACGAGCAGAAACTGGTTGAACAACACAAGTGTATCTTTGAGGGTCAGCTCAGAAAAAATTGCGTGTGAAAATGTATATTGCATGTATTCGCCGCAACGGCCAAAAAGATCGGCACCAAAATAGCGAAGCATAATGAAACCTGCGAGCAGAACAATTACCGAGCTTAAATCCTGAGATTTGGGAACGTTGCCGCGGTCGATGGCATCCTGTCTGCGTTTCTCGGTTGCCGGTTCGGTCTTTTCTCCTGCAAAAAGCTGCAGATCAAATGGCCTGCCGACAAGACTCAGGGGCTTAAAAATGCACTGACAGTTCTCTTGTCTGCACGCCATGGTCAACCCATTTTGCTGAGCAGCAGATAAACCTTGGTCAGGCTCAGATTTAGAAGGTGGTGCACAATATCCTTGACAAACGGCATGAGCAGAACGAGAACTGACATGCCACCAATGATTTTAAGTGAAAAGCCAAGCTGAAAAATATTCATTTTAGGAACTGTTCGCGCAATTATGCCCATGGCAACATCGCCAACGAGAATGACGGCTATTACCGGCATGGCAATCTGCAGACCGCATACAAAGATCATGCGGGTGTAGAGCATGACCTCTTCAACAATTCCGCCATTGATAACCAGGCCGGCAACTGAAACCATGTCGAAACTTTTGAAAAAAGCTTCGAGAACGATCAGGTGCCCTCCGATTACCAGAAAAATAAGGGTTCCGGCCAGTTGAAAAAATTCTGATACGATGCCAAGCCCCTGATTAGAAGCAGGGTCAGCAACCTGAACAAATGAAAACCCGATCTGCATCCCGATGATACCGCCTGCCATGCGCATCACGGCACTCACAACAACGATCATGTAGCCAAGCGAAAAGCCTATAGCCAGTTCTTTGATCGCCATGATTCCATATTCAGGAATACTAAGCATCGGTAATGTCTGTGTGCTTATCAGGTGAGGCAGAATGATCAGGGCGCAAAGCCCGGAAAGACCCGCTTTTACAGTCATCGGGATAAATGTCTCAGCAAAGACGGGGGTAAGGATAAAAAAACCACTGAACCTTATCAGTCCAATCAAAAAAAGGCCAACGGCGTTTAAAAAAGCTGCTTCTGTCATTGGTGCTGCCTATCGGGCAAAGGTTTGCAGTTGCCCGAGCAGCTGGATGCTGAACTGCATCAGTCTTGAAAGCATCCAGGGTGCAAGCCAGATCATTGCCAGCCCGGTAATCAGAAGTTTCGGAATGAACGTCAGGCTCTGTTCCTGGATCGAGGTAGCTGTCTGAAAAATGCTTACTATGACCCCGATGATCATGCCCAGTATCAATATCGGCGCTGAAAGAAGCATGCAAAGATAGAATGTCTGTTTGAACAGTTCAACAATAGTGTATTCGGTCATGCGTTTCCGCCAAAGCTTGCGACAATTGATCTGATGACGAGATTCCAGCCGTCAACCATCACAAACAGCAAAATCTTGAATGGCAGAGAAATCATTACCGGCGGGAGCATCATCATCCCCATCGACATCAAAATGCTGGCAACGATCATATCGATTACCAGGAACGGCAGATAAATTACTACCCCCATTTGAAAAGCAGTGCGCAGTTCGCTGGTAATAAAGGCCGGGATAAGACTGATGGTGCTTAAATCATCTCTGGTTTGAGGCTTTGGCCCGTTTTCCATGCCGGCAAACATTGCCAGGTCGGCCTTTCTGGTATGCTTGAACATAAAATCCCTGATGGGTGTAATTGCCTGGTTGTAAGCTTCGACATAGTTTATGTCGCGGTCAACGTAGGGCTTAAAGCTTTTCTGGTAGACCTGATCGATTACCGGAGACATGGTAAAAAAGGTGATAAAAAGAGCCAGTCCGATAATGATCTGGTTGCTGGGCTCCTGTTGGGTGCCCAGAGCCCTGCGAACAAAACTCAAAACGATGATGGTTCGGGTAAAACTCGTCAGCATTATGAGTATCGATGGGGCCAGGCTCATTATGGTCAGCAGAATAAGTATCTGCAGACCGGTTCCCAGTTGGCTCCGTTCTCGCGACGGGTCTACCTGAATTGTAATCGAAGGTATCGGAAAAGGCGTTGCCTGCCTCTGGATTCGGTCTATTCGGGTGTTGTCGTCAAGGTCTACCCGTGCCCGACCTGGTTCGGGTTGCTGTGCCCAGCCAGCCGTCACCAGAAGAGCCAGCAATGCAATTATTGCTGAAAATCGTACGCACGCTACCCTGAGATGT
>JAQUZA010000360.1 GCA_028691595.1 Candidatus Rifleibacteriota bacterium | reverse complement strand
CTGGCACGTGATCTGCTCAAGGCAGCGGGCGGGGTGCAAATCGCCGACAAAGGCGAAAACAACGAAGCTGAAAGCTCCGTCACCTGGAATGTCAAGAACCAGTTCACGCAAACAACCTCAGTCGTCAGTCTGCCAAAGATGATGATCGGCAATGACTGGTTTGGGCAAAATTACAGCATGACTCAGGAAACCCCGCTGGTAGACCATATCAAACGTCTTGTTGGCGGGACCTGCACAGTTTTTCAAAGAATGAATGCCCAGGGTGACATGCTCAGAGTGGCGACAAACGTCGAAAACACCGACGGCACCAGGGCCATTGGTACGTTTATTCCCCGCAATAACCCTGATGGCAGCCCTAACCCGGTTATCAGCGCCATCTTGAACGGCCAGACCTATAGAGGCAGGGCATTTGTCGTCAATGCCTGGTATCTGACGGCCTACGAGCCCATCACGAATAAGCGCGGCGAAGTTATCGGCATACTTTATGTCGGCGAAAAGGTCGATGCCTCAGGCACCGTTAAAGATGCCCTCAATTCTACCCATGTCGGCAAAACAGGCTTTGTTGCCGCCATGGCCGGCAGCGGTGACAACAAAGGCGAAATCATGATCGCCAGAGAGGGTATTTTCCAGAGTAACAATGCCTTAAAAATTCAGGATGCTCATGGCGACAACTTTTATGCCGATGCCATCGACAAAGCAGTCAAGCTTAAAAACAAAGAAGTTATCATTCTTGATTACAAGTCCATGGCCAAAGACGAAAACGGTTCAGACGAGAAAAAAGTTGCCATCGCCTACTTTGCCCCCTGGGACTGGGTAATCTGCGCCATTTTCAACCAGGGCGACAACTTCGAGATTCAGGCAAGGCTCGAAGGTGCACTGACCAAACTCTTGAGGCAGTGCCTGCTGACTTCTCTCATTGTGCTGTTTTTTGTCATTATTGCCTCATATTTCTTTGCGGCAAAGATAGCCCGACCGCTGACCGAAATCAGCGATATCAGCCGGCAGGTTGCCTCGGGTAATCTTCTGGCTGCCAAAGAGATGGTTGAAGATTTGCAAAAACGCGTGGTGAGCCACGACGAAACGGGCAATCTGCTTGACTCAATTCAGCAGATGACCGTTGACCTGAACAAGCTTGTTTTTCAGATGCAGCTTTCAGGCATTCAAATGACCTCGAGCGCCACTGAAATAGCCGCCTCTGTTAAAGAGCTTGAGGCAACGGCTACTGAACAGGCCGCAGCGACACATGAAGTCGGGGCAACCTCGAGAGAAATTGCCGCCACCAGCCAGGAACTGGGCAGAACAATGCGCAATGTTTCCGGAATGGCAAATGAGACCGGCAATCTTGCCGATCTTGGCAAAGAGAGCCTTGATGGCATGGAAGGCACGATGCGCCAGCTGGTAACCGCCACCTCATCGATTTCGAGTCGTTTTGGCATAATCAAAGATCGCGCCGACGATATCAACAGCGTTGTGACCACGATCACCAAAGTTGCAGACCAGACCAACCTGCTGTCACTGAATGCTGCAATCGAGGCCGAAAAAGCCGGCGAATACGGTCTGGGCTTCGCGGTTGTGGCGCGCGAAATTCGGCGACTTGCCGATCAGACTGCGGTGGCAACCCTTGATATCGAGCAGATGGTTAAAGAGATGCATCATTCGGTTTCTACGGGCATCGATGAAATGACTCAATTTGCCGGTGAAGTCAGACAGGGTGTCGACAAGGTTCAGGATATCAGCAACCAGCTCGGCAAGATTATCGCCCAGGTTCAGGAAATAACCCCTCAGATTGTTCAGGTTAACGAAGGAATGCAGGCTCAGGCTGAAGGAGCTGAACAGATCAGCGAAAGCATCGTTCAGCTCTCAGAAGGTGCCAGTCAGACCTCCGACAATCTTCGCGAGTTCAACAAGGCCACCAGTCAGTTGAACGAAGCGGCCCGCAGCCTGCAGAACGAGGTCAACAAGTTCCGCGTCAGTGGCAAAAAGAAAGAAGAATGCTGATGGGTTCAGTATGCTGACACTTTTATTCAGTCTCGGAAAAGACACATTCGCGGTCGACAGCGCCAGAGTTGTCGAGGTGATTCCAAGAATCAACCTGAAAAAGCTGGCCCGGTCTTCGGCGCATATCGCCGGAGTCTTCGATTACCGGGGCAGAATTGTTCCGGTTGTCGATCTATGCCGGCTTATCTGCGGCACCGATTGCAAAGAAAGCCTCTCGACAAGAATTATTCTGTTCAAAATTCAAAACGGCGGCGCTTCAGAAAGCTCGGGTTCGGGCCCGGGCTCGGGCGAAGAGATTATCGGGCTGATGGCCGAAAAGGTCACCGAAACGCGCAAAATGTCACCTGATGACTTTCTTTTAAGCGGGGTTCGCAACGAGACGCACCCATATCTGGGCGAAGTATCGACAAGCAAAAACGATATGATCCAGTTTATCCGCGTCGAAAGTCTGCTTGGCCTGCCCTCTCTGCATACCGACCAGCAGGCCTGCACGACCGAAACCCCTGCCTCATCGATCATGGCGTTAATTTCATCGCTCAACAACAATTCTGTTTCTACGGAATAACCTGGTGTCAAGTCGCGAGAAACCGATAGCAATAAAGCTTTACGGAGAGCATTAAGTGGATATCAACTATATCGAAGAGATAATATCTGATAATATTGGTCTCGCTCCCGATTCTATTGGGCACCGGGGTATAGCCAGAGCGCTTGAAGAACGCCTCAAAGCTCTGAATATCTCAAACATCGATGCATACATAGCCCTTTTCAAAACTGACCGGCACGAAATCGAGCGTTTCATCGAGAAGATCGTCGTTCATGAAAGCTGGTTTTTTCGTGATGACGAGCCCTTTGAGTTTCTTAAAAACTGGGTAACTGACACCTGGCTGCCAGCGGCAAAAAAAGGGAAACTGCCGCGCCATGATCGAACTCTGCGGGTTTTGAGCATTGCCTGCGCCACTGGTGAGGAACCGTTAAGCATTGCCATAAGCCTTCTTGAAGCCGGGTTGAGCGTCAGTCAGTTTCATATTGACGCAATAGACATTTCGAGTGCCGCTATTCAGCAGGCCCGGCTCGGGCTGTTCAGAAAACACAGTTTCAGGTGCAAAAGAACAGATGTTCAGTCTCTTTACTTTACCGCTGCTGATGACCATGAATATAAAATTGACGATTGTATTCTTCAGGCGGTCGATTTTCAGCAATGCAACCTCTTTGACGCAGATTTTGCCAGGCGCTGGCAACCATTCGACATCATTTTCTGTCGCAATCTTCTGATTTACTGTAATGATTCTGCCAGAAAAAAAGCCTTAAGCATTATTGATCACCTGCTGTTACCTGATGGG
Organism: Candidatus Rifleibacteriota bacterium; assembly: GCA_028691595.1. Lineage (GTDB taxonomy): Bacteria > Muiribacteriota > Ozemobacteria > Ozemobacterales > Ozemobacteraceae > Rifleibacterium. The sequence goes on along the minus strand of JAQUZA010000360.1, from coordinate 895 downwards.
CTGCTGTTTCTCGGTAGTTCCGAAACCACCATGCCTTTACCGGAGGGGTTCACCCGCTCCAGACATCCCCGTTCATTTGCCTTTTTAAGAAAGCAGGGGTGTGAATCTGCTGAAAAGCCGGCGGCAAAAGCAGAACATTGCGAAAAACAGAAAAGTGGCAACAACGGTAAAATGAAGGCCGATCAACGCAGACACGAGGCAACAGAGAATTCAAATAAAACTGAGCCGGCACGTGACGCGGTATTGATAAGCCCAAAAGCCGATACCGAAGCGCAGCAACGACGTTTGAGAGAGCTTCAGCAACGCAAACTGAAAAGTCTGATGCAAAAAGGCCAGAGCCCGGGTCTAGCCGAAAAAAACGACCGGCCATGCTGGAAACTAATCGGTGTTTCGGGCGATCAAAGCTGCAAAGAACTCAAAAAATGTATTCACTGTCGAAACTGCCATGTCTACAGCGAAGCCGGAAGAAACCTGCTCGAACAGGCTGCGCCCCGTGACTACCTTGAAGAATGGACCGGTGAAATTGCCCGCCAGAAAGCCCCGGAAGCCATGGGCACGCTTTCGCTGCTTATTTTCAGAATCGAACAGGAGTGGCTGGCGCTGCCAACAACAATTTTCAAGGAAGTTACTGCCGTAAAGTCGATACACACGATCCCGCACCGCAGCAATAATATTTTTATGGGGCTGGTCAGCATTCGCGGCGAAATTCTGCTGTGCGTCTCACTCGCCCGCCTGCTTGGGTTAAAACAGGTCAAAAATGCGGTTCAAAACCGGCCACATGTTTACAGCCGCATGGTTGTAGTGGGTGAGGGCAGCGACAGATGGGTTTTTCCGGTCGACGAGATTCAAGATATCCACAGAATGCCGGCAAATGCGATAAAGAATGCTCCGGTAA
>JAQUZA010000359.1 GCA_028691595.1 Candidatus Rifleibacteriota bacterium | reverse complement strand
CTTCCGGCAACGGGGTGAAGCTGAAGCAGCTGAGTATTTATCATCATATCCGGGTTTTCGCCGAAGAGCATTGAAAAAATGCCGCCTTTGGCCTGCTGAGGCTTTTTCATGCCGGTTTCTTTGAGAATGTTGCGAACGAGTAGGCGCATTATTTCGCAGTATGGACTTGAGGGGTTCAGATCATAAACAGGTTTGCCGAACTGGGATTCGAAGTCAGGAACCTTGGGCAGGCCGCCGATAACAGGGTAGGGGAACACTCTGCTGGTTTTGGCAGTCGAAAAGTCGGCCCCAACGTTGTTGCCCAGGAGTATCAGGCGTTCGCGAGGATAGCTGAGCTTGGATATGCCGTGAAAAAACCTGACGTTGTCGGTAACTGTTGCCAGGTTAGTAAAATTGATCATAAAGAAAACGACATCTGAAGTGTCGAGAATCGTATAGAGATTTTCGTCAAACATCGAGCCTGTGTCGGCGATTACGTAGTCGAAATGTTTGCGGGCTTCTTTGAGAAGTTTGATCAGATCGGTGGCATGAATCTGTTCGGCTTCAAGAAAGCTTCTTGGGGCCGGAATGGTAAAAAGGTTATCTGAAAGACGAATACTTTCGGTAAGCAGGTTGAATTTGGATTCATCCTGGCGATATTTATTAACTATATCGATGATCGATCTTGGTGAATGAACCCCCAGCAGGTGAGTGCCGCCACCAAAATATAGGTCGAGATCAAGAAAGAGCACCTTTTTGCCGAGTTCAAGGGCCAACATTCTGGCCAGTGAAGTAGCGAAGGTAGTTTTGCCATAACCATCTTTGGCAGATGCCACGGTCAGCAGCATGCATTCTTTAAGGCCGGCAGGTTGCTGTTTGGTTGATGTCGGACCACCGGTGGTTATAAGTCTGTTGGTTTCGCGAAGACGATGCGAAAGGGTCGACAGAAGTTTGAGGCTGATTGAGGGGTAATTATGAATCAGTTTTTCAAAATCAGGGCCCTCGATAACGATCAATGAAGTGGTTTGCAGTGTTCTGGCTGATGCCGAACGGGTTGCCGCCTTTTCAAAGAAAGCCATTTCACCAAAATAATCACCATTCTTCATGGTGGCGATAACCTGTTCGCCACTTATGGGTGTACGTTTATAAATCTCTACCTGACCGGTTTCAACGATGTAGATGTTCTTTTCAAAATCACCTTCGTTAAAAACTGCTTCTCCACGGGCTAGATGCACTCTTCTTGCAATACTGGCAATCTGATTGATTTCCGCGTGGCTGAGGGAAGAAAACAATTCAATTTTATCTAGTTCCATATTATTCCATTGGTGTTGCTTTTAGGATCAAGCTCTCACTAGTAGTATAGTGTGTTATTAGTTTGTAATTCAATCTTGCTTGATTTAATTCATTAAATGATTGTATCTTAGGTCAATACCTACCGATGGAGTTTGTCATGTCAGCAGCATCCGTGAATTCCCTGAACCAGAAATTTGAACTACGGAATTATTCTGTATATTTTGACATTGTTGAAAGTCTTGCCGCCGAAGAATTGTTAGACAGTCTCGATCGGTCGACAAGTCTTTTTAAGCAGGTTTTTAATTTCCAGGAAGACCCCGCCGGGGCATTCTTTCTGCTCAAAGACGAAAAAGATTTTGAACAGGCAACTGGCCATGCTCCCAAAATCGGTGAATCTATCAGACTCGATTATCAGAGTAATTCGATTTTTCTGCTTATCAACAAACTTGAAGGTGGTATTGGTGAAGTTGCAGCCAGAGAACTCGGGCACCTATTTTTCAATAACCGGGTCAATGAGCGCGAACTGCAGATCAGGCAGTGGCGAACGCCCTCATGGTTGCGCGAAGGCTTTGCCCTGCAGGCGGCCTATAAAATTCGCAAAGACAGCCGAGAATGGCTTCAGGCAGGCTGGGCAAAGCTTCAAGATGCGCAAAAGGCAAATCAACTTATCAAACCGGCAATTTTGACCAAAGATATTTATCTTGTTCCCGATGCCAGTAGAAGGCAGCTGGCTCTGTTTCAGTCATTCTACATGGTTAGACTGCTCCTGGGTATTTATTGTGACAGCTTCTTCTCCAAGTATTCGACGCTGATGTACGCTCTCGAAGATATGGAAGCAGAATCATGTTTCAGGCAGATCACCAGCTTTGACTTTGAAAAGTTTTTTGTGCTGTTCAGCGACTGGGTTCAGAAGACCAACGCCTGGTCAGCAATGGAATAGGCTGCAAAAATGTCAGAAGACAAGAGTGCCACAAGATTTTTGATAGTTATGCTTCTGGTAACTTTTCTTGCCGGTGCTCTGGTGCTGGTAATCAAATCTGATTATCGTGTACGTGACAATATTCTCTCGAACCTTGAATATTACCCGCATATTAAACTGGATAAGGGAACAGACTGACCTTGTTGATCTTTATTCTGCTTTCTCTGGCTTTTATGGCCGGCATGGCTTTTGCTGTTTTCAGTGGCGCAACTGGTAGCGGGCTTTTTCTTCTGCTTACCGGGGTATTTGGCCTCTGTGCGGCAATTCCATTCTGGTACAGACACAGTTCCAGTATTCTGGCGGCTGATTTTGCTGCCATCAGAAACGATGACGAGCCGTTGCCGGCGCTCAGCATAATTTTTCTGCTGCTGACTTTGGCCTCTTTCGGTTGTTTTCGTTATGTTTCTGAACTTCGCCATGACTATCGCGGGCATATTCAGACTATCTGCGAAAAGCATGATGATAGCGTAAACTGGCGTGTCAGAGGCCGGATCATCGAAGAACCGCGTCTTTCCAATGACCACCTTGAGCTTATCATACAGCCGGAAACCATTCGCAGGGTTGACCGAAAAAGAGTCAGAGTTGATGCCGGCTCTGGTCAGACCGATGCCAGGAAAAAGAAACCCGGTTATGAGACAGTAATAGAGCAATCTGAGGCGGAGGTGGTCACTGGTGGCCTGATTCAGGCTCAGGTCTTCGAAGATACCGAAGCCTTTCGTGAGGTAGGTTTCAATCAGGTTGTCGAAATTGACGGGCAACTCACAGAAGCTTCTGAGCGTCGCAACCCAGGTTCTCTTGATTACCGCCAGCATTTACGCAACCGGGGCATTTTCAGAACAGTGCGCATCGTGCCTCGAAAAGCTACTCTGCGTGTCATCGAGCAGGTTGAGGGAGGTTCTGTCTGGTATCGCTTTGCCCTTCACATCAAGAATGAAGTATTAAAAGTAATCAAGCAGACCATGCCTTTTCCTGAATCGAGCTTTCTGGGTGGCGTTCTATTGGGGCTGAAAGGTGGGTTGCCGGCCAAAGTATCCCAGGAATTCCGTATGACCGGGGTTTCTCATGTTCTTGCGGTATCTGGTCTGCATGTAACTATTATTGCCGGTCTGCTGTATGGGCTGTTTGCCATGTTCCGCATTCCTTTGCGGGTTTTTGCGCCGATAATTGTTTTTTCACTGTTTACCTTTGCCTTGATCGTTGGCTGGCCGAGCTCAGCCGTACGTGCCGCTCTTATGAACAGTCTGTTTATTCTTGCCAGAGCCTACCTTGAAGATCGTGGCTTTAAAATGTCGGTTCTTTTTTCTTTATGCATAGCCTGCGACTACATTTTGTTCATGAGCCCGCTGCAGTTGACAGAACCAAGTTTTACACTTTCAGTTATGGCTATTTATGCCCTGGCAATGTTTTCTGAGCCATCTCAGGTCATTCTTAAAAGGGTTTTGCGTGGGCCGGGTCTTGTTCTGGCCGCTCTGGGCACCGGGCTTTTTTATCTGGCAATAATCGTGCAAAAGACGCTGGTTCTGCATCCATACTTTTTTCCGCTGACCGGGTTGTATTTTTTAGGGGTTTTTCTTTTATCAGGTCGGCTGGCAAACCAGTCTACCTTTCAGAGTTTCGCTTTTGAAATGCTGCCAGGCTGGCTGCAGGGTTTTCTCTCTGCCCAGGTTGCAATTCTGGTTGCAATGATGGGGCCTTTGTCTGCTTTCTACTTTGGGCAGTTTTCCCTCGCCTCGCCGGTAGCTAACCTGATCGCCATTCCGCTCATCGGTCTGATAGTGCAGATAGGTCTGGTTGCAGGTCTGATCGGTGCTTTTGTTCCTGTGGTCGGGTTATCAGTTGCGCTGGTGCTTAACGCCGCCAACTGGCTCGGGGTAAAATTTTTCCTGGGAATGGCTACATTCTTTTCACTCATAATTCCGTTTCCAAGGGTTTCACAACCAGGCTTCGGAGAACTTCTTGCCTACTACATATTGCTGCATCTGGTATATTTTT
>JAQUZA010000358.1 GCA_028691595.1 Candidatus Rifleibacteriota bacterium | reverse complement strand
AGAACGTTAAGATTCAGGGCATCGGGCATCGCATCAAGAGCCTGAAGAACCCCGATATGCGCGTTGAACTGCTCAAGCAGTATGCCCGCAAGAATTTCCCGCGCACCCGCCTGCTTGATTACGCGCTCGAAGTTGAATTACTGACTACCGCAAAGAAAGATACGCTGATTCTTAATGTCGACGGCGCCATCGGCGTTCTCTCAGTTGACATGATGTACGGTCTCGGCTGGGATGAAGAAAGAATTCAGACCGTGGTCGACAGCGGCGGCCTCAATGGCCTGTTCCTGCTCGGCCGCACCATCGGCATGATCGGTCACTACATGGATCAGAGCCGCCAGAAAGCCGATCTCTACCGCCACCCCTGGGATGACATTCTCTACGATCTTCCTGACGGCGAATAAATCCTCTTACTGATTGATTAATGCAGAGAGCCTGTCGGGCAAAACGCCCGACAGGCTCTCTGGCTAAGGTCTTAGATTTTTCGTCATTCCAGGCCGGAGCCCGGAATTCATAAATTTAATGCTTTTGTGTTGTCCAAACGGTTAAACCGCTTTTAATGTTTTGTAAATTGAAGTATCCTACTGTCAGTGCCTGTTGCAAAAAGTGGCAAAGTGTAATGGTGAAACATGGGGTGCATCGTGACCAAGGCAATTGATTTTCTTACTCCAAGGTTGGTTGGCGAACGGTTTTCCGGTCACGCTATTCCCTTGGAAGTTCTTAAAGATCTGGCTGTTTTGGAAGAAATGGTCATTGAAGTTGCTAAATGGCATTATCACAATAAACACCCAGATCGCAAAAGATTGCCGCGTGGTTTTACCGATAGTATTTCGGTTAAATTGACTGAAATAAACGAAGGCAGCGCTGTTGCAAAACTGGTCTTGTATGTTGCCCTCACTTTGTTGCCCCAGGAGAATCAAGAATGCTATGAAAACGCGAGAAACAGTATCATTAATGCTGTTAATGCAGCTCAGTTCAATGAGACAATAACTCAGCATCTGCCAGCTAATTTGCTCGGTTATTTCGATCGTATTGGCCGTAGTTTGCGCCAGGATGAAGCCATGGAGTTTAACCCGGCAGACCAGGCCAGGCCCGCAAGCCTTAACAGAGAGACGCGGAAAAAATTGCTGCGTTTGTCGCAAGAAAGAGAATTAACAGAGGAAGTTTTAATTAGAGGTCAGATTCCCGAATTTGATCAGGAAAAAGCCACATTCACCTTATTGTTAAAAGACGGCCAAAGAATCAGTGCTGCTGCTCCACAGCAACATTTTGCAACGATAATGGAGGCTTTTAACGGGTTTTTCAAGGGCATCAAGGTGTCTATTCAAGGAGTTGGCAGGTTCAATCGCATGAGCAAATTGCAGACTTTTGATTCAATTGAACATCTTAATGTTCTTGACCCTCTTGACGTTGGCAACAGGCTTCTGGATGAGCTGGGGGGATTAGGTGACGGCTGGTTCAACGGTAAGGGCAGCGCTTTCCCCAAGGCCGACCTACAATGGCTTACCGATGTTTTTACCACTTTTTATGACGACAGTTTACCATTGCCCAGGCTTTATCCGACCGTCGAAGGCAACATTCAGGCGGAATGGTCAACGGCAACCCACGAAATTTCTCTGGAGATATCTCTTGCTGGTAAAAGTGGCGAACTGCAGATTGTCTGCATAGAAGATTCATCTTCTGATGATCGTTTATTGCAATTGGATGTCGAAGAAGACTGGCAAACTCTGAATAATTTGTTAAAGCCCATCCTGGGGCTCGTATGAAACCAGAAACTCTTCTTTTGCGCCAGGTTCACCCCAGTTTTGTTCAAAATGGTCAGATTACATCTCAGGTTTTTCGACCAACACCGAAGGACGAAGACAAACTTTCTGTTTATAACGGTGATATGATAACCCCTGCAGATTCCTTTGCGCATTTTATTAACACTCCAAATTGTCAGTCCGTTGGTGTTGTGGCTATAACATGCAATGACTGTAAAAATCAGTCGTTAGATGTAATTGCCGATGGGAAGCCCTTCCCAGAACATGCATATATTGATTTTTCAGGTCTGGAAAAAAATGCCATTGAAAAAAAAGCCAAAATTATGAAAAGATGCGCACAAGATCGAGGCTGGCTTTTCCAGGCATAGTCTATTTTTCCCCAGAATTGTTATGTTTCTCTCTTCTAGCCTTACTTTATCTTCAGCTATCGCTTAATCATACTTGACCAGTTGAGGGTTTTCAGTCAAACGCTTCATGGTGTCGAAAAAAGCCTGATAGAATGCTTCGTCCTTGGCATATAGCTTGTAAAGATCCCGCTCTTTCTTGCGTTGTTTGGCCATTACCTCATCAATGATTACTGCAAAGCGCCTGTTGCTGAGGTCTGCAATGCCATCTACAATAAATGGAAACTTCTGGATCCATGGCATGGATAACAAGGTCATCCTTTCTAATGCCCTGGGAACCACATTCTTGAATAGCGTTTGTAAAACCCTTTGTTCTTCTATTTGAACGAAGAGTCACCTGGCCATCTCTAAAGCACGTTACGACTTCATCGTTAGGTCTTACCGGCCTCTTTTCCTGCTCAAAGCAAACGAGAAAAAGAACTGATTGAGAATTTGCTAAAATATGGTATAGCTTTTACTTAAAGCGTAATCTAGAGACTAAAATCAGCTTTTTTTGAAAATGAGAGTTAGGTTTCACGCAGCACTTGGGTTGCGTTAAAATAAACTAAAACTTCCTGGAGAATGTGATGAAGAAATTTTTACTGATCGTAATTGCAATTATGCTCTGTTCATCTGCCTTTTGTGATGAGTGGGAAGATGCAACGGCTGCTCATGAAAAGGGTGATTACGCCACATCCATAAATCTTTTCAATAAATTGGCTGAGCAAGATAATTTCGGCGCACAGTTCTTTCTCGGGGACGCTTATCACAAAGGCAAAGGTGTTTCTAAAGACATGAAAGAGGCGATGAAGTGGTATTTAAAAGCCGCCCAACAAGGATTTGAAAATGCTCAATTTATTGTTGGGGTTCTTTATCTAAAAGGCGAAGATGTTCCTCAAGATTATGAAGAAGCTTATTTCTGGCAATATCTTGCAGCATTTCAGGACGCAAAATTTTCAATGCTCCTTGACCAGACTGCGAGCAAACTCACACCTGAAAAAATCGAAAAAGTCAAAGCTCGATGTTTAACCTGGCTAGAGAATTTTGCGAAACTCAGCGATTCCAAGTAAGAGTGATTCGATGATGGAACTGCAATTCTAAGAGAAAAACACCTTTTTTGGGCAAGGATACTAGTATTTCTTGCTTAAATAACCATTTTCCTTTCTCACGACAACATCCTTCAGGTAAAATGCTTGCCCCCTCAAATAGAGGCGCCCAAAAAATTGGACACCTCGTTTTGAATAATTAATTGTAAATTTTTAAAATTTGTTCAAAATTACTGGTCAAAACCTTAAGAGGCTGCCGCATGGCTATCGCTCAAAGCTTTGAGGTCTTCTACAATAATCTGGTCTTACGAAACACAGTCGTAAACTTAATCCTGGCAATATTGCGAGAGGTTAAGGCTAAAAGAACAAATTTCATTGACGAAACCAGTATCATTACTTAACTGGTTGAATGATTGGTTTTTTTACAGGAGTTTTAAATGAGTCGCAAAGGCGCGAGTCTGTATGAAATATTGGCTCTGATAATTATCATTGCTGCAGCTTATTTGGGCGATGTGGTGGGTTGTCGCTACGGTAACGTTTTTGGCATTGTTGGTATGATTGTTTTTCCGCTGATACTGATTTTTTTTATTGAAAAACTGGCCTGGCTTGAGAGAGAGTTTTTTATTGGGCAAAGACCTTTTCCGCCTTGTCGTTGTGGTAGATCTATCGATGAAATCCCTGAAGAAGAACATGACAAGCATTCTCTAAGAGTCTGCCGGTGTGGCCTTAAATTCAATACGTCTGGCCGGGGAGTCATTTTTGTTACAGAAAATTCTAACGAAGAAACTTACGCTGTCTGGCGACCATTCAAGGGTTGGCAATTAAAGACAGACAAATAATCTTTGCTTCGGCTCCAGAATGCTTTATTGGGGCCAATGCTCATGGTTTGCCCAAAAATGCTTTTTCCCAGGCCTGTTTAACTTCTGGTGCCAGTTCGGCATTGGCGATCATTTCGCGGCATATCTGAAGCGCTATTTCTTCAACCTTTTCGATTGGCTGGGCAACCGCGCTGTCGAGTTCCCAGTCTCCGGGAAAAATAAGCCCCTCAGGGCAGCGATAT
>JAQUZA010000357.1:2128-4263 GCA_028691595.1 Candidatus Rifleibacteriota bacterium | reverse complement strand
AGAGTCAGTTTTTATCGTGGTAAACGCATAAAATTACTGGGTTCCAGGTCAGTGCCCGAAATGACTAAGACTTCTACAATTCAACTGTGACAGACCAATGGAAAGGTCATGAATTAAAAAGCACCCCCGCCGTTGCAGGGGTGCCGGTAAAGAACGTTGAGGCTATAAATCTGGTCAGTATTGGAAGGAGCTGCCGCCGATGAATTCACGCAGAATCGAAGTTGGCGGAACTTCTTTTGGATCGAGGGGCGCGAAGAATGAAAGGGTTCGCAGGATCTGTGTGGCCTGAGAATAACAGGCGCTTTCTGGCGGAATGTCGAGAAACAACTGCTCGGCAATCGGGCGAAGCACAGCCCATTCATATGGTACGGCAGAGTTGAAGACGGTGTTGGCACATTCCTGGAACGGGAAAATATTGCGTTCTTCACCGCGGCGGACTGATGCCCAGCGACTTATGGTGTCTTCTGCTGAATAGCCGCGATATTTGCTGTCACGCACAGTGCGCCTGATGAGGCGGGTGTCGGTTGTGGCAATACGGTTGTAGTCATCGATGACCAGCTGGGTGAGGGCGCTGATGTAAATCTTGTATTTGCAGTCAGCAGGAACTGATCTGGTCAGTTCGTCGTTCAGCCCGTGAATACCTTCGATGATAATAATCTGGTCTTCATTGATGCGCATCGGGTCTGTCTTGTCTTTGCGATGACCGGTGTGAAAATCGAATTCAGGTATCTGGGCGACCTTGCCGTCGAGAAGCTCGCGCAGGTGCTGGTTAAAAAGTTCGAGGTCAAGTGCATAGATAGATTCAAAATCGTAGTCGCCGTTTTCATCACGGGGCGTATGCTGGCGGTCGAGGAAATAGTTGTCAAGTGACAGGGCAACCGGTCTAAGGCCATTTACTTTCAGATGAGTGCAAAGGCGCTTGCTGAATGTTGTTTTGCCTGAGCTGGAAGGACCTGCAATCAGAACGATGCGAATCGAAGGATGACTTGAAATTTCGTCAGCAATAATCTGAATCTTTTTTGAATGCAGTGCTTCAGCGGTTTTTATAAAGTCAGAAATGCCGCCATCTTTAATTTTTTCATTTAGACGGCCGACGTTGTTAACTTCAAGAATCTTGCCCCAATGCTTGGTTTCGCGGTAGGCCTGAAAAATTTTCGGCTGGCGGCGAATCTGGGCAGGAGTTGTCGGGTCATCGTGCTCAGGAAAAAGAAGAACGAAGCCCTGGGCATATTGTTTGAGGTCGAATACCTTAAGGAACCCGGCTGATGGAACCATGGCACCAAAATCGAGGTCGATGTATTTCCAGCAGGAGATGACACCAACTTTGTCAGTGTTCAGGTTTTTCAGCAATCTTGCCTTTTCAGGGTAGCCTTCGCGGTTAAAAAGAGCGATGGCTTCAGTTCTGGTCATGGTCTTTTTGCCAAATGGCTCGTCTTTTTCAATTATCTCGAGCATTTTGGCTTTTATATAGTCAAGAATATGCTCTGAAACAGGCACATCGGTAAAAAGATCGTAATAGTAGCCATTGCCGATCGAGTGATCGATGGCCAGGCGGGCATTGCGATACAGTTCCATTATGGCACGGGCCAGAACAAAAGTCAGGCTGCGGCGGTAGCAGTCGCGACCATGGTGTGAACGGTAATTGAGAAATTCAACACTGCAGTCCATTTCGGGGGCAAAATCAAGACTGAGAATATCGTTATTAACCTTGGCGCAGATATAAGGCAGGCCATCGTTGGTTGGCAACTGTCGGGCGATCTCAATAATCTGGTGCCCTTTTTCAAGTTTATGCCTGCTGCCATCGGGCAGGCTGATAGTCAGCAGTTCTGCTGCATCGTTGCTTTCAATCATATTTTCCGGGGAATCTTTCATCGTCAACCTCTAAGATAATTATTGGATTCAAAAAACAGACCCCGCGGGACTGCGGGGTCTGTTCTGCACAACATACCCGCCGTTCAGGTTTTTAAAAGCCCGACAGCGTTAACAGCTATGAATTTAATGTAAGAAAAGGGGAGTCCTGACAATCTCATTATGATCCATTCTAAATTTTCGCAAAAGTTGATGATAGCATCGCTGATGATGTCTGTCAAGATAGTAAGAGTGCTTTTTGCAGGGCAAATGCATTTAATTCATGG
>JAQUZA010000357.1:0-2028 GCA_028691595.1 Candidatus Rifleibacteriota bacterium | reverse complement strand
AGGGGAGTCCTGACAATCTCATTATGATCCATTCTAAATTTTCGCAAAAGTTGATGATAGCATCGCTGATGATGTCTGTCAAGATAGTAAGAGTGCTTTTTGCAGGGCAAATGCATTTAATTCATGGATTCCGTGGCTGCGCCCGGAATGACGGAAACGAATTTCCCGCGCAAGCGAGGATGAAGACTAAAGATGATCAATCTGTCTACTCAATGTTGGCAGACTAATAGTATGTTTAGTGCTCTTGTCAGGGTGGTTTTAGGGTGGTTAACTGTTCTTTACACTCTGATAATAAAACCTTAGAATGAATAGGGAAGAGAAAAGAAAAGAAAGCAAAACAGGGCTATTATTGGGGTATAAATATGAATCAGCCGGCGCAGATGGTTGATGGGTGGCTTTTGGGCCTGATCAGGCCCGCTTTTTCCTTCCCCGGCCCGACAAAAAAGCTCTTTTCTACCATTTTATGCGTTATTATTTTTTTGGGCACAGCTTTTCCTGCCCTGGCAATCAACTCTCCGACAATTACGAGTGTTGCCGGCCATAATGTCGCTCCCGATACCCTCATGTATGCCAACTCTGATGCATTTCAGGTAAGGGGCAATGCCGAAGCCGGTACAACTATCACCCTGTATCGTGGTACTGTCGTCGTATCGACGGCAACCACCGCCGGTGATGGTGTCTGGGCAATTGACCTTACTGCGCAGACACAGGGCAGTTTCAGTTTTTCTGCTGAGGCTTTCGACGGCATTTTCACGAGTGAGCGCGGGGTGGCGGTGCCCGTGATCATCGACTGGACCCCACCCGTAATAGACATCTGATATGGAAATTCCGGCTGTCGCTCCAACCAAAAATATCAATGCGGTGTTGGGCTTTATTACGCAATTGTGAGCGATAATCTGGCTGGCGTAGATTTTTCTTCCGGCCAGTTTCTGGTTGATTATGCTGTAATGCCCACTACCGGTGACCCCGATCTGGTGATCAACCCGGTCTGGCAGCCATGCCCCGGCACCATCGTTCATGATGGCCTCAAACAGATTAACTTTAAGCCAGATGATTCAAGTCTTCTCGATCAGCCATTCAGGAAAATCCGCCTGCGTGCTTCAGTTGCCGATAAAGCCGGTAACCCTGGCGATGCCCTCGAGCCTTTTTATATGCATATTAACGGTTCAGGCTATATCAACCGTGCCCCGGCACCAGAGATTCTCGAAATTAAAGACCAGGGCATCTGGAAACCATATGTGAGCGGCATGACTGTCGTTGATAACCCGGTAGTAATCAAGGGCCGGGTCGCGAAATGGAACCCTGTAGATAAAGGCTGGGATGCCTGTGCCATCACTGACAACACCAACGGTATCCATCGAACGTATATCATCGATCAGGCAACCGGCTATTTTGAGCTGTCGTACGCAAAACCTTTTCCTGAGGGTGCTGTTACATTGGCAATAAGTGCCTGCGATTCAGCAGATTGTCTTGGCAGGCATGCTGCTTACGTTAACCTCGTAACTACCTTTGGTACGCCGTTTCCAATTCAATCTTTTGCACCATCATATTCAGGCTCAGAATTGAAGGTCATTGGCTCGCGATTGATGCCAAGTTATACTGGTAACGTCAAGCCGATGAACTCAATACAGGTGGTTCAGATCGGCTGGTCAGGTACAACTATCAATACGGTTTCAACGCCGCTCCTCAGCCAGGAAATCCTGCCCCTGAACACCAGCAAAATCAATACCGCCGCTTATGATGCCGGTGATGTCTGGTATGATATCGGCATTTGAGTGCATTAAACCAAGAAAAACCCTCAGGCGGGCGAAGATCTTATGAGTAGCGGCCCTTAAGTCACTTTTTTGCGGGTTTAAAATCCTGGGCTACAAGAAAAATTTCGCGGCTGCGGGTCAGCGATGCTTTTGGATTGAAGGATTTGGCAAACCCGAAAAGTTTGCGGGTTCTTTGCAGCAGTTGATTATATTCGGCACCTTCAAAAACCTTGGCAACAAAACTTCCGCCAGGTTTAAGCAGTTTTTCTGCGAT
>JAQUZA010000356.1 GCA_028691595.1 Candidatus Rifleibacteriota bacterium | reverse complement strand
ATCGGGTCTGACTTGTCGGCATCAGGCCACATATAATCGGCGATTTCGGGCATTTCATCGATTACCATCTTGGCGAGGCTGCGGCTGTAAAGAATCAGCAGCAACTGGGTCGCAATACTGTGACTTTTATTGAATTCAGTGGTTTGTACGATATATTCACTGACCTGGCCGGCACTTACAAGAGGGTCGCCGCTTTCACGGTATTTTGCCCCTTCCAGGGCGAAAAAACTGGCGCGGGCCTGATACACTGGCCTGGCAGCGGCGGCAATAAAATAGCCAACCAGATAGCCGACGATGGTAACGACTATAATCAAAAATTTATATCGCCAGAACACCTCGAGCATTGAATGATCGAGATCAACTTTTTTAGTAACCATCTCACTTTGCTGATTGTCCATCTATGACCTCCATGAGAATAACCCGCCACACAAGACAGCCACCCTGACCGGTTATTTCATGCCAAACGTATCGACCGTTTATTATTTTTATTTAACTTTATATAACAATTCTAACTGAACGCTGTGATTTTTCAAAGGTGGTCAGGGAAAAAGCACAAAGAAATATTGTCTAACACTCAAGTTCTGCGCCACACATGCGCCCTTGAAACGGGATGATAAAATCACAAAACTGGTAATTCTATTACGTCAGAGAACATATAAATAAGAACACCCTGACAAGTAATAAGCATAAAATATGCCAAAAATAGCCAGCTTCTGCAGATGTTTTGCTCAAACGCCCCAGCGGCACGGCGAATACCCCCCCGCTAATAAAACAAAATTGCGACTGCATTAAGAACTATGTGACAAAATTGCCTCACCCGCCGCAAAAGGTGAAGTTTTTGCACCCTGACTATTAAAATTCCATGAGACTGAACACACTACCTGATCGAGGTATGAAAGCCATTACTTTCAATAAGCCCCTTCACAGGTCAACACAGCGGGAATTGTCCGGAGCAGAATTTTAATGTCGAGCCATATTGACCAGTTGTCGACATAATAAAGATCGAGTTTCATCCAGTCGTCAAAGGCAATTTTGTTGCGGCCGCTGACCTGCCAGATACACGTCAGACCCGGGCGCATTTCTAGCCGACGCCGCTGCCAGGGTTCGTATTTTTCTACCTCTGCAGGAAGCGGAGGCCTGGGGCCTACCAGGCTCATATCGCCCTTAAGGACATTCCAAAGCTGCGGCAACTCATCGATCGAAAATTTGCGCAACAGCCCGCCCAGCCTGGTGATTCTCGGGTCATTTTTCATCTTGAAAACCGGGCCTTCCGCTTCATTATGTGCTTCAAGAGACGATCGTGCCTCTTCAGCGTCAACGACCATCGACCTGAATTTGAGCAGATTAAAAATTTTTCCATGTCTGCCGGAACGTTTTTGAGAAAAAAGAGCTGGCCCGGGCATGGTTATTTTTATCAGCAAAGCGGTCAACAGCATCAATGGCAGCAACAGCACAAGCATGATCCCGGCAATAACAACATCCATAGTTCTTTTAACCGCCAGGCAAAAAGTGGGTGAGTTACGGTTTTGAAAAGAGAAAAGCGGATGCCCGAAAAAATCAACCTGGTTGGCTTCGCCGAGAATAAGATTGAACATGGTGGCGTAAACATGGAAACGAATATTGCGGTTTGAGCAAAAAATCATCGCTTTGTTAATCTCGCCAACCCATTCCTGGGGCCCGAAAAAAAAGATTTCATCGACCGGGTACTCGCCGAGAAATTTTTCGATGCTCTGGCAAAGCCACCCATCATGCACGTTCCCGTTAAAAGGCTCTTCGGTAATGGTTCCAACCACCACCAGGCCGGGGAATGGCTTGTATTGAAGAAAATTTCTGATAACATCAGCACGCTTTGAGCTGCCAACCAGCAGCACCCGGTTCCTAAGACAGGGATTGAATCTGAATAGAAACCCCACAAAACTGACAAAGCTGTTACGAAGAAGTAACAAAAGGGGACTCACTGTAAAAAATACCAGGAGAAACCTTCTTGAAGCCGGATACTTAAGCACAAAGAAAGCAAAGAAGTTAAAAAGGACAAAGGTAAGAATCGTGCTGTTCAGAACAGAAGAAATAAACCGGTAAGGGTAAGCGATGCTGTGAAGGTCATACAGCCGGTGATAAAGAATTGAACTCATGTAAAAAACGATCAGCGAGACCAGTAGCCCCGAAAAACTCATGTAAGCTTCAGGAAAAACTGAATCCATTACCTCGCTGGAATGTACCGAAATATAGCAGGAAATCAGCAGCACCAAAAGATCGTAAAAAAAGACCAGGCCCCTGATCGGTTTAATTTTCATATAACCCTGCACCAGATAACGGTTGAACTAGCATCCCCTGGCCAATCTTTACACTTGAACTTCATGATTGCAATAATTGTTAACAGTTGCGAAGTTTATGCCCTGAAGGAGGCGTAAACCCTGTCGATACCAGATTATATTTGCGCTTTTGCAGATATGACACAACGGTTGCCCATTCATGGTCTCAAATGTGAAAGAGAACCAGTGTAATGTTTTATTTCTTACAATATATCACAATCATTTATCTAAGCTAAGCAAAAAACAAGCCAGATCCTGTTGGCTAAATTTTGGGAAAACCTGATGCGTTTTCATTCAGAAGAGGTTTGCTCTTATGCTTGGGCTGTGTATATCGGTCATTTCAGCGCACCTGTTTTTTTAACCTCTCGTGAAAACGGTTCAGGATCATTTCTGACGAGAGATTTTCAACTGCGTATTGCCGTGCAGAGCCCCCGAGTTTCCTTCTCCATGCTTCGTCATGGGCAAGGGCCAGAATATTCCGGGAAAAAGTAAGGGTATCTCGCGGTGGTGAAACCAGACCGCAATCGCGCAAAATCGTTCCGATCCCTGAATCAGGTAACGCCGAAGCCACCACCGGGCGGCCGCTGGCGAGCATACCGGTCAATTTTGAAGGCATAACCAGGTCAGCAGCATTGCTCATTTGGGGCAACAGATGAATATCGGCCATGTTAAGAAGTTCGTTTAAAAGCTCAGGCGGCTGCAAGTCGATTACCAGAAAGTTCGTGCAATTTCGCGAAAATTCTTCGAGCTTTTGTCGCAGGGCCCCGCTGCCACATACCACAAATTTAAGGTTTTCATGGTGGCGGAGTTCACCGGCAGCAGACATAACCATCTCCAACCCCTGTTTTATGCCGAGGTTACCTGAAAAGAGGCAAACTACCTGGTCTGCACCTATACCTAGCTTACGGCGGAAAGCCCCTGAATCAGACAAAGGCCTGATCTTTTCAATATTTACCCAGTTTGGAAACAGAAATGTCCGGGTGGCAGAAACTCCCTTTGTTTCAAGTTTTTGCAACATTTGTGGTGAAATAGTTGAAACAACTGAGAAAAGGGCAAAAATCTGTTTTTCGATCGACCGGGCCACCAGGCTCAGCCAGGGAGATTTCAGCAGACCGATTTCAAAGGCGGCATCGAGCTCAAAATCCTGCACATGCAGCCAGGCGACCGCACCACAGAGTTTAGCCAGAAAAGCGGCAGCTGGAGCCACAGCCAGAGTTGGAGCCACCGCAAAAACCTTATCAGGCTTCCAGGCAATCATCGAGGCCACAGCCGGAAGGCTCGACAGAGCAAAACTACCAAGATGCAACAGTCGACGCGTGCCTGTCGGAATTTTCGGAACGTAAAGCGGGCAACGTATTATTCTTCCCTTGGTTTTAAGGGAACCAACAGCAAAATTCTGCGCCAAATCCGACTTATAATACGCGAATGCCGAGAATGGCTTTTGAACCTGCCATTGCGGGTAATAAGGCGGCGCGCATATGACGCGCACTTCGTGCCCTTGTTTTAACAGGAATTCAGTCATTTCGGAATTATATCTGGCGCAACCGACCAGTTCCGGGGAAAAATTGAGCGAATAAACCAGAATTTTCACACAGGCACACCGGATTCGTTGGGCAGGCGCGGCCTGACTGGAATCGCCGGATACCCGTAGCAAACCATCATTGGCGGCAGATTGCCGAAAACCGAACTTCTGGCCCCTACGACGCAACCATCGGCAACAGTTACCCCGGGTGCGACAAAAACATCGGCTGCGATCCAGACCCGACTGCCAATGGTAACTTTGTGATCGAAGATCTCGAAGGTGGCAGAGGCCATATCATGGCTGGCAGTACAGATGTATGACTTCTGAGAAATTACAGAATGAGCACCGATCTCAAGCTCGCCAAGGGTATAAAGGGTGACCTCGTCGCCAATCCAGGAATAGTCACCGATAACCAGTTTCCATGGGTAGGTAATTGTTGCTG
>JAQUZA010000355.1 GCA_028691595.1 Candidatus Rifleibacteriota bacterium | reverse complement strand
ACCAAGGTCATGGAATATGCGGTCAAAATTGGTCAGGAACTCGGCCTGACTGAAGATGAAATCGAAACGGTCCGCTACGCAGGTCTGCTGCACGATATCGGCAAGATCGGCGTCAAGGACGTTATTCTTACCAAAGAAGGCCGTCTCACCGATGAAGAGATCAATGAACTGCACCGGCATCCCGAATATGGGGCCAATATCATGGAAAGAGTTGAAATACTCAAGGAAATCGCACCACTGACCCTGTATCATCACGAACGCTACGATGGCTCGGGTTACCCTCTCGGATTGAAGGGCGAACAGATACCTCTGGGAGCAAGAATTCTTGCCGTGGCCGACACCTATGATGCCATGATTGCTGATCGGCCCTATCGAAAAGCTTTTCCATTCGAATACGTTAAGCACGAAATGAAAAAGGCTGCCGGCACCCAGCTTGACCCCGAAATAGTCAAAGTGTTCTTCGAAATTCTCAAACGCGAAGGCATAGATTCAGTTTAAACTTAATGAAATATAATCCGGCAGAACTTATCGCATTGCCTCACAATGCAGATCTTGATCATCTTGGAGCTGCAAGATGTCTGCTGCTAAAATTTCCCGGTGCGCAAATTCTGCACCCGGTAAGGTTCAAACAACAAGCCTGGGAATTCGGCCGCAAGCTTGACTGGTTCAGAACTCTCAAATTCAAGGAAGTTGATTTTTCATCAGTAAAGCACATCTATCTGGTCGGAATCAGTCAAACTCGCCAGAACCCTGAACTGATCGAAGAAATATCGAGATACAACCCTGTGGTTACCGTATTTTCAGATAGGGCACCCATTTTTCCATTTGGCTGCGAGACGCTGCTTTGCCAGAGCCTCAGTCTGACCGCGTGGCTGATGAACCAGTTAAAAGATGCGGGCGCAAAATTCAGCAACGATGACATGCAGCTTTTCAAGCTCTCTGTCATCGAAAAAACCTGGGCAGGCCTGTCGGCAAAAGTCAGACCAGAAGACAATCGAGCCCTCACCTTTCTGCAAAAACAGTTCACCCAGCCCGGAAAAATAGCGAACAGCATAGTATTAGGGTTGCGCGAAGGCCAGACTGGCTTATATCACCACATGCTCAAGAATGTTGAAGACATGCAGCCTGGTTACTGGCCCATATCTCTGATTGCAGTCAAAACCACCGGCCAGGTTCAAGATATAGAACCGGTTGTTGACGCGGTCTGGTCAGACCTGGGGCAACCAGTTATGATTATTCTTCTGTCTTCAGGCGGTTTCACCAGGGTATGGGCACGCAGCAATCTTTCTCAGATTGACTTTGCCGAAGTTTTTGCCGACTTCAGACCAACACGCATAAGGCGCTGGGTTTATTTTCATTTTTCGGGCACAACCCATGAGCAAAACAAAATTCAGATAACAGCTCATCTCAAAAAGCATCTTAAACCAGACCTCGCCGCCGGCGACATCATGTCAGCTTCACCACAGTGCATCGACTGGCATTCCCCCATCAGAGATGCCTTCGATATCATGCTCAAATTCAATATCATGTCGCTCGTGGTCATGAATGAAAACCGCTTTGCGGGCATCGTTACCAGACGCGATCTTGACAGAGCCCTGCAGATGAATCTTCTCGATGCCGAAATTGGCCCCTATGTCCCGACCAATGTGCCGATTGTCAGCCCGACGACTCCGGTGAGGGTTTTAAAAAATCTGATGGTGCGCTTCAACATCACACGGTTACCGGTTCTTAAAGGGGCAGAAGTGGTTGGCATCATTACCACCCATGAACTTTTACGTGCTCTTCCCGACTATCTTCCATTGCCGCCAGACTTTCTTCCCCTGGCAGAGCAGGCTGATCTGCCGACTGCCGCAGAGGTTGAAACTATTTTTAAACGCGTTTTTTCGCTGGGCATTTTTCACCTGCTCAGCAAAATAGGCCGGTTTGCAGCCCAACAGGGTGTTCCGGTCTTTGCGGTTGGTGGCTTTGTTCGCGACCTGCTGCTTGAAAGAGCGAATTTTGACATCGACATTGTGGTCATTGGTGATGCCATGCCTTTTGCCGCAGCACTCAGCAAAGAACTCGCCTGTGAACACAAGGTTTTCGACAGATTTCATACCGCCAGGCTTTATCTCGAAGATCTCAAGATAGATTTCAGCTCAGCCAGAATAGAACATTATTCAGAATCAGGCGCTTTACCGCAGGTAGAATTCAGTGGCCTCTCGAACGACCTTTACCGGCGCGATTTTACCATTAACGCCCTGGCACTGTCGTTGAACCCCGACCATTTTCTTGAGCTCAAAGATTTTTTTGGCGGTTACCATGATCTTCTGAACCGCCGCATTCGCATTCTGCATTCATTCAGCTTTCTGGAAGACCCGACCAGACTTTTTCGCGCCGTCAGATTCGCCGGGCGCTTCAATTTTGCGCTCGAGCAGGATACCCGCCGAGCCTTTGAACTGGCAATCAGCCGCGAAGCAACTTCCCGACTCTCAATGAAGCGGGTTGGAGCAGAGATTTCAAAGTGCCTAAACGAGGAAAGGCCGCAGCAGGTGGTGGCGGATCTTTTTTCTGAGGGTCTTATGCAGAGCCTGAGTGCTGAACTCAGCGATCCATCGATCTTACCCGGTCGCTTCAAGCTAATTCGTGGCCTGGTAAGGCGATTTGGGGTTTTAAACGAGGAGGTCGACGCAGAAGCAATATACTGGGCCGGGCTTTTGTCGCTGCTGTCAACTGACAATGCCGCCGCAGTTCTCGACTCGATCGGAACACCGCACACCAGGCGCCAGAAGATTCTTGAAACCCTGCAGGCAATGAGGTCGGTGCCGATGCAGCTGAATCGCATCGCCGAAAACGATCGCCTCGCCCTGTTTGCGTTGCTGCATGAACTTGGCCTCGAAAGCTTGATGGCACTGATGGCCTACTCTCTCGACAAGCCTAATGCCCGCAAAGTTTTGTATTTTATCGGAGACCTTCGCCAGATCAAACCATTGATATGCGGCAAAGATCTTATCGCCTCTGGCATGCCCCCGGGGCCGCACATGCGCAGAATCTTCGATCACATTACCGCGCTGAGAGTTAATGGTGCTCAGCTTAGCCATGAGGAGGAAATGGAAATTGCCGGAAAACTCTACAAGAATATATAGTTTTCGCCCACCGGCTGGTATGCCGCCTGAATCTTTTGCCAGGCTGCTGCGCATCGGGTGTGTGATTTTTTTTCTGCTGATCGTGAGCTTTATGATTCAGGGAGTCGGCTCACTCTTTTCGTCAGCCTATCACGTATTGATTTTGATTCCGATCATTCTCATATCGCTGACTTTTCATGAATACGCCCATGCGCGAATGGCAGATTTTCTTGGCGACCCTACCCCCGAACGAATGGGCAGGCTGAGCCTTAACCCGTTACGACACCTTGATTTTTTCGGAACACTGCTGCTCTTTTTTACCAGCTTCGGCTGGGCAAAACCGGTAATTGTCGATCCGGCCAACTTTAGAGTGCCGCAGCGCGCAATGCTTTCTGTGGCTCTGGCCGGCCCGATGGCCAATTTTGCATTGGCCCTTGTCGGTGCAATCGGCCTCAAAGCTCTGGCTGAACTTATAAAAGTCACTCTCATGCCTCCGATTGCGGTTTTTTTACTGGTGACTGCCCTCAAATCGCTGATTCTTATCAACCTGAGCCTTGCCCTGTTCAACCTGCTGCCAGTGCCGCCCCTCGATGGTTCAAGGGTTGTTTCTTACTTTCTGCCAGGCCGTTATCGCGTTCAATACCGGCAGTTCGAAGAACTGGCCCCGATGATTCTGCTGCTGCTTTTTGCGCTCGGTGGGCTCGGCATGATTCTCTCGCCGGTCATAAACACGGCTTATATTTTTCTGACCGGGTTGTTCGGCAACCCGTTGGGCGAAATAATGCTCTACCTGAGAACCTTCACCTCTGGTGGAATGCAGTATTGAAAAACAGCATAAAAAAAGCCGCCCGGTAGGGGCGGCTTTTTTTATGCTTAAGTGATCTTTATGCAGCTGGAGTCGGATTGTAGGGGTCAGCAGCGGCTGGCCTCGCGGCAAGCTCACGATCGACCATGAACATACCACCCGGCGCACTGCCGGTCAGCTTAATCATATCCAGAACTGCTTTGGCGGCAGCTTCTTCTTCAACCTGCTCACCAACGAAGAAGTTCAAAAAGTTGACGGTTGCATGATCTTTCAATGAATAGGCAATATCAACAAGATCGTTTATGCAGCTGGTAATGTGACCCTCATGCTTCAGAGCATCTTCAAATACGTGCATTGCAGATTTCCAGGCTTTTGGCGG
>JAQUZA010000354.1 GCA_028691595.1 Candidatus Rifleibacteriota bacterium | reverse complement strand
CACGGTCAAGAAACTGCAGTTTTTCGACCAGCAGACCGCTCATGCTGATTTTGGCACTGTTGGAAGTCGGGGTGTTCATTTTTGCTGTTGTCCTGATTGAATGATAATGATTTAAACCAATATTTTTACTAACGCAAGCTATTTAAAGACTTCTCTGAGATATCAAAACTGAATCGGCATTATTTTTGCGAAAAAATTCAGAAAAGCACGAAGTCTGCCGATTAGATGCATGAAAATCAGTAATTCCGGAGCGGCAATGATTTCGCGAAACACACTAATGGCCACAACTCTGCTGGTGATGCTAAGTCTGTTCATGACTGGCTGTAACGCCTTTGAGGCATTTGATGGAGAGCTCGACGGTCGGGGTTATCAGGCCCTGGTCGATGAGGGCAACCTCAAACTTGCCGCAGCTGACTATGCCAATGCTCTCGATCTTTTTGAAAGAGCCATGAGCGAGGGTGAAACCGGCGACGAAAGCTACCGGGGCCGTGCCTCTGCCCGCGCCGGCCTGGCCGGATTCAACATGTTCGCAGTATTGGGCCGGCTTCAGAATGAAGCTGTTCCGACCGACTCAGCCGCGGTGATTTTTTCGGCAGCCAGCCTGATTAAAGATCTTGCGCTTCTCGACAAGGCGATTGAAGATATGAACAGGCTGATGGCACCGGGTAATGACGATCTGCTGTTCAGGTCGTTGATGGCCGGGCTGTCGGCGGCAAAAACCCTGCTGCAAAAGTATGACACTAATCTGAACAAGAAGCTCGATGGCCCCGACCAGATAGATTTTGACACCAACGATGGCAAAACACTGGCCTGGGCAGAGCTTTACGCAAAACTCACTTCTGAAACATCGGCCTGGTCACTCGAAAAAGCCTACATCGAATTAACCCGGGCTTTTGACGGGCGTGGAACCACCTGGGCAACCCTTTCACCGCTTCAGGGAATCAATCATTCGGGGCTTTACACTCCGGCAAATCGCAGTACCATTGCGGCGGTCGGCAACTTTGCCACCAGCCTGAAAACCGCCAACGCCTGGTTTGGAAATTCAGAAGCAGAATTCAAAACTCTGTTGATGGCACTGGATGGAACAAACTGATGCCGACACACATTAGCGAAAAAGCTGCCATCAATGCTTTACCCATGCTACTCACAGTCAAAAGCCTGAACAAAAGATTCAAGGCGCTCTGTTGTGCGACCATGCTGTTTTGCCTGGCTGCCAGCCCCACAATTGCCTATGATCGGCCTTTAACCTATGAAACCAGCCGATCACTTGGCATGGGCGGCACTTCGGTTGCCATTGCCGATGACCAGCAGGCATTATTCTGCAACCCGGCCGGTCTTGGCATGCGCACTACCAGTGCCTATTCTGTCTTGAGTGCCACCGGCGACCGCAGTGAAGATTATGATAACGTCAGCGACCACATCGATAAACTGACCGACTCTGATACCTCTGCTTCCCGGGCTGCCAACTTCAATAATCTTATGAATATTATGGGTAAAACCGGTTATCAATCCTGGTCTGCCATGGCCTATTACCTTGGTGGCACCGGGTTCGGTATGGCCGGCTATTATCGCGAGACCGAAAATTTTTCGGTCGAAAACCCGTCGAGCCCGCTGGTTAAATCAAGAGTCGACAAAGATGCGGTACTGACCGGCTCATTCGCCCGTGGCTATGGAGAATCACAGATTTTGTTCAAAGACCGCGCTACCGGCTGGTGGGGTGGAACCCTCAAAATCGCCAGCCGCAAAACCGCAGACCACACTTTCTACGCCCGTGACTTTGCAGCCCTGATGCCAGAGGCACTGCGAGACACCGAGCGCAGCGGCGTGGCCATGGACTTCGACCTCGGAGCCATCTGGCAGTTAAACAACCCGTGGCAGGCAACTCTGGGTCTTTTCGCGGGTAATTTACTGAACTCCAGTTTTTCAGAAGAAGCCGGAAATTTGAAGCGTCAATTCGCGATCGGCGCGTCTCTCAAACCGCTCACCGGGCCGCCTGAACGCAACGAAAAGCTTCTGCTCGCCGCCGATTACTGGGAAACCGGCGAAAACACGACAGGTCTTGCCAAGCTCAGACTCGGCATGCAGTTGCGCCTCTCAAGGCACCTGCACCTGCTTGCCGGCCTGCGTGGTGGCTACCCTACCGGTGGCATCGCCTTCGCCTGGCACGATTTAAAGGTTCAGGCAGCCAGCTACGGCGAAGAACTTGGCCAGCGGCCGGGAGAGCGCGAAGACCGCCGCACCTCAGTATCAGCAAACCTCGAATTTTGATAAAGGTCTTAAGGACGCTATAAAAGAGGATCTTCGATTTACAGCTATTTTCGCCCGGCCGGGTGATTTTTTAGAAATTCTGCAAAACCGGCATAAGAAAAATCTTTGTTGCCGCTTATATCAGGGTGAATATCTTTAAAAAAGCACGATGGAATTTCGTGGGCTTTAAGACATTTTTTAATGCATGCATCGCAGGTTTTCTCTCTGCAGCGCTCGTTGTTCGGGTTAAATGGGCAGGTTGTATCGGAACAGGTGCAAAAGTGCTTTTCCATAGGTTTTCCTTCCATAAAAGTCCAGGTGAAGCCCAATGTGGCTACCAGTATTCAAAACTTTACCGGCTTGCATAGTGGGCACTTGTTTGCATTCGGCATGCAGGTGGGGCAGATATGGTCATGATGGATACAACGTGGGAAGTTGTTAACAGCAATGGCCAGATCAAAGTTTTTTTTGCAGACCGGACATTGAAAAGTCTTTTTGGGTTTTCCGATATTTTCACGGCGATGCGCCCAGCGCCAGATGGTATTCAAACCTTCTCCTGCCTTTTCCTTGAGCAGCCCGCTGGCGGTCATACAAGGCTTACAGATCTTGTGCTCCTGATCTGATGATCTACCGTAAATGCCGCCGGCGCATGAAGAGCAGGTTGGGCGGCCGCACCACGAGCAGTGCCAGTCGACATCAGCGAAATCGCTCATGCCAATCTGATACGACCCGGAAAAAAAAGTCTCGTTGCAGATATGACAGGGCCCCGGCATGCGCTTTTCATCGGCACCGTGTTGCAGCAACAGATCTATCATCTTCTGATTTTTTCTTTTGTGGGCTGCAAGAAGTGGGGTATCGCCATCTTTTGCCATGGCGTTAACATTTGCTCCGCCGCTGAGCAATGTTTTGGCCAATTCAAAGTCACCCCAGTAAGCTGCCAGAATAAGTGGTGTGGAAAAGTTCTCATATGACTGGTATTCCGTAGACATGCCATTTTTGATGAGAAAATCGACCAAGGCGGGATTCTTACCCCATATGGCTCTGCCGATCAGGTAACCCTCATGCTCTTCAATGGTTTCTGTCAGAGTAGCCCCGTGCTGCAACAATAGTTTCAACCCTTCCAGATTTCCTTTTTCGCAGCAGATATTAACGGGTGTGCGCCCTTGTCTGGTTCTTGCGTCTGGCTTTACACCATTAACAAGGAGCAAACGGATGAGATTGTTGTTAGCGCCCATCGCTGCGTAGATGAGCGCATTGCCACCATCTACAGTTTCGCGAAAGATATCTGCTCCTTCCCGGTAAAGCTCCATGGCAACTTCTTCTTTGCCACGCTGCATAGCTTCGAAAAATTCAGAAATGCCGGCGGAATCAACAGCTTCGGTGCCAAGCAAACGTTTAACTCCAGACTTGATCAGTCGTATCATTTGGTTGCCATCCAATTGTTCAGTATAAATTTCAAAGCAAAAAAGCCTACCACCCGTTCACAAAAAAGACAAATCAACTACTACCGTGTTAACACCTCCGGTTTTAACCATTCCATAAAACTCATTCAATTCATCCGTGTCAATCTGTGTTCATCCGTGGGAAATCCTTCCCTCTTATTTCTCTATCCGTGGTTGCGGAAATGAGCCCGTTAGTATAATCTTGCATCGCTATGAGCCAACCATTCATTGATACCGACGAACGACTCGACACGATACCTGGCACCAGTCTCAGTCTTATTCAGAAGATTGACGGCACCGCCTTCGCTATCGACACCCTGCTGCTCGCCAATTTTGTCAAGTTCAGACCAGACATGACAACTGCCGCTGACCTGGGCTCAGGTAGCGGCATTCTTGCGTTTCTCATCAAATACCGCAACGCTGCCCTTGCCCTGACCGGGTTTGAGCTTCAGGAAGAATTTATCGATCTCGCGAACCGCAATCTTCAGCTCAACAAACAGTTTTCAGACATCAGCTTTGAGCAGATGGATGTCAGAGACATTCCGGCCAGAATTCTGCCCGAATCATTTGATCTGGTGGTCTCGAATCCGCCATACTTTCAGAT
>JAQUZA010000353.1 GCA_028691595.1 Candidatus Rifleibacteriota bacterium | reverse complement strand
CGCCGGCTTTAACTTTTCTGACCAGTGCCAGATCTTCTGCCTGCCGGAATGCACCCGCGGTCAAACGGTCTGAGCTATTCATCGCTCACCTCCGCCAGTTTCGGGTGAAAAAGAGTCGATTTCGCGTAATGACCGTATCCTGGCAAGATAACTGTTATCAGGGCCTTTACGGAATGGCACCAGCGAAACCCTCAGTTTTGCACCGGCAGCTGGCATTCGATAACCTTCGCGGGCCGGAGTCAAAACGAACCTTTCGCCAAGAGTTGTTTCAAGCTCAATTGCGGCACCAGAAACCCGTCTTACGGTTCCTTCGCGCACAAATTTATCGACTATCACGGCCCGACCCAGCGATGGGCCAGCCTCTGTCGAGGGTGGAACAAACATAACATAAAAGCCGGCCGCGAAAACAAGCAGAATAAGCAGAGCAATCCATGAACTTTTTGCCGAAGCAAACTCTCTAACTGTTATAAAAATAGCTTCAATCGTTTGTCTGGGAGTAAGTTTGACTTCTTCGGCCGGAGAACGATAGGCATAAGCAGGCTTTCGACTTTTCTTTTTGTCCTGTTCGACCTGCCATCGTTCCTGCAAAGCCTCTTCAGCAGCCTGCTCATTCTCAGCAACTGACTGTGATGTTTCTGCAATGACTTCACTACCAACCAGTCCGCAATTTTCGCGCAATTGTCTTGCCTGCACAGCTATCCGACCCGAATGAGCCTTTTCAATTTTAAAAAGACTGTAGACGTTGTCTGGGGATGGGTTGGCAGCAAAGTGGCACAGGCCTGCCTCAGCCAGATTTTCATGGTCACAGCGGCAGAGATAATCAGTAAGTTGCTCACGAATAAGCGCAAAATCGAACTGCTCGATACATTGAACAGCCATTTTCTGCTGCTCGGGGTCTGAAGAACGCAGCATTGCGTTTAACGATGACACGGCCTGATTGAAATCGAAATTTTTGAGAATACCGAGTGCTACTGATTTCATGCGAATATCCGGCACCTTCAGACATTGGCCCAGATAGGGGAAAATCGCATCCGGGTCAACTTCTCCGAGATATTCGACAGCAGCTGTGGCAAGGCCGACATTCGCGTTGCCTATCAATTTTACGGCCGCTTCCTCGAGCCCTTTGGCGCGCAAACGGCTCAGGCAGTGAAAAGCAGCTATTTTTACGTCAGCATTGGTTTCTCTGGCAGAAACCATTTCATCGATCTGTGAAACCTTTGATTTGACGGTATCAGAGTCGAGAGCCGCAAGTATTTCGATTTTCTTCTGGTCATCAATATTTTTTAAATTAATGGTCGGTTCTGCTTTGGCCGTAGAAGAACCCTTCTGAGGCTCTCTGGCTCCAGGTGCCGCGACTGGGGCGGCAACCTTCGACACCTTTGCAGCTGCTGACTCGGCACCCTTTAAATAAGCAGTGATCCGGCTTTTTACCGTTTCAGATATCGGCCATGCGAGGGCCTCACGGAAAGCCTCAACAATAACCGCCTGTCTGAGACCATTTCGCAGGGTCTGATCGAGTTCTGAATCGATCTTTTCGCAATCAAGTCTGGCTGCCATCTGACGGGTAAACCTCAACGCATTGCGTTTGGCTACCCAGGTCTGAAGCTTTCGGGTGTAAGCGGCAAACTGGTTGCCAAGAATGCCAGATTTTTCAAGCAGCTTAACCGCTTCATTGAGAATACTTTTAACTAGTTCTGCCTTTCGGGCCGGAGATCGTTCTACGATTTCGAAAAGCTTGAAAGGAACCTGTACGTCAGGGTTCATTTCGAGAATCCAACCGGCTCTTTGCAGAAGTTCGGGGTGGTTTTCGGCGGCAAAGTATTTTAAAAGAACGGGTTTAACCATTTCGAATGGTAGAAACGGGCAGTTCTGAATGCCGGCCATGCGATCGGAAAGGTCAGGTGACAGCAGCAGAGCCTGCAGATGATTTAAAGCTTCTTCTTTATCAATTTTTACCAGGCCGCGAATTGCAAGTGCTTTTATCTGTGGGTCCTGGGCACTCAAGAGCGAAGGCAGATCATTCACCAGCAGTTCGGGTTTCATATGAACAATGGTGCGCAAAGCCGCCAGTTTAAGAGTCAGGCTTGAAGACTCGAGAAAAGAAGCAATTTGCGAGAACTTTTCTTCGGGCCAGGTTCGGCAGAAAACCCTGACAATTCTGGCAGTAATTACCGGGCTGGTTTCCGAAATAATCAATTCCGGGCCAAGAGCACGGATTCCTTTGGGCAATCGGGTCGGCAGATCAGAAAGAATGCGCATTCTCTGGTTTTCATCCGCCTTCTGCCAGGCAGCAATAAAATCGGCCTGTTCACTGAGAGAGGCAACCGGTGAAGCCTTAGAGCCAGCAAGTCGACTTTTTACCGAACCAATAGCATGGTTGATAAGCATCGAGCATTCGGCATCGTCTTCAAAGCGGCTTATCTCTTCAAGAGCAGCAAGAATTTCGGGTGATGCGCCTGTTCTGATAACTTCTTCCAGTGCAAAAATCCTGAAAGATTTTATCGGGGCTTTCAGATCTTCAATCAGATTCTGTTGTTCATTTCTGATGGTCACAGCGACTATATTAGTTGAATCTGATCAAGTTTACAAATTAATCAGGATTTTGTGGTCATGGTCCAGACACCGTCCCAGGTTTCCCCGGGCGGGTTGGCCAGAAAATAGTGACAGCGACCCACATACATGCGCGCCAGTTCGTCACGTTTATGCAGTCTTACAACCGTTTCAAAATCGGCAAGAGCTTCTTCCCAGCGCTGCTGGCGAAAAAAATCTATGCCACGATGGGTATAACCGATAACTTCATCCATGTTTGGAAACGACTGTTGATCGTGGTGATCGAGAATCTGCATTACCCGAACGGGCTGCAGCTTGCCTTTAACTCTTATCAAATCAACTTCACGAACTTTATAAGGGTGCTTGAGCTGCTCATAGGTTTTTTCACTGATGAGAATATCAGAGTGATAAAATTTGGTTGCCCCTTCAAGCCTGGATGCCAGGTTTACCCCGTCACCAATCACCGTATAATCCATACGTTTCATAGACCCGATATTACCGACCAGAACATTGTCGGTGGCAATTCCGATACCGATGGCGATTGCCTCCTGGTTTTTCAACATTCTCGCAGCATTGAACTGCTTTAAAGAACACATCATGGCAATCGCAGTGCTGACAGCCCGATCAGCGTCTTCACCGGTGCTGAAAGGTGCCCCGAACACAGCCAGCATCGCATCACCAATAAATTTGTCAAGAATACCGCCATGTTGAAAAAGCGTGTCAACCATGGTCGAAAAATATTCATTGAGCATTACCACTGTCTCTTGTGGGCCAAGACGCTCAGAAATGGTCGTGAAATTGCGAATATCAGAAAAAAGAATGCTGAGCTCACGCATCTGACCGCCAAGCTGCGCATCGCTGTCCATAAGCTGATCAGCGATTTCTTTGGTCATGTAGCGCGCCAGAGTGCCCTTGAGTCGTTTTTCGGTCGACAGATCTTCAAGGATCATCAGGCCACCAACCGGCTCGTCATGAATGTCGCGTAACGGAACAACCGTCATATTTATTGAAGCCTTGCGCCCCTTCATCGTTGTTAACTCGGCATCAATAAAAGAATCTGAATCATTGCGGGCAATCACCCGGCGCAGACTGTCGACAACCCAGTGATTGTCGCCGGTGAAGAAAATATCGGCAAATTTGCCGATGACCTGGCTTTCTTCGGCATCGAGAATGCCCAGAGCAATGCGGTTCGCCTTCTCGATGCGCCGCATATTGTTAACCGAGATAACCCCGTTACTCAGACTTCTGAGAATACTTTCGCTGTAATTGTTGGCATTAAGAACTTCGTTGAAGAGTTTGGCGTTTTCGATGGCAATAGATGCCTGAGCCGAGAAACTCTTGAGTTTTCTTTCATCCTGGCGGCTGAAAACACCGCCCTTCTTGTTGAGAACCTGGGTAACCCCGATGATTCTGCCGGTTTTATTGATGAGCGGCATACAAAGAATATTACGGGTTCGATAGCCGGTCTTTTTATCGACTTCAGGGTTAAAGCGCTCATCTTTGTAAGCATCGGGAATATTGACCGTTTCACCACTGCCAAAAACACCGCCGGCAATGCCTCGATTGGCCGGAAACCTGATTTCCTGGTCACGCATGCCAAGTGCAACCTGCGACCACAACTGGTCGTTCTTGTCATCGTGAAGAAAAACAGTTGCCCTCTCACAGTTGAGAATCATGGTAACCGCTTCCATGAGTTTTTCGAGCAGGGGTTTGAGCTGCAATTCAGACGAGATAACTGCGGTAATTTCGAG
>JAQUZA010000352.1 GCA_028691595.1 Candidatus Rifleibacteriota bacterium | reverse complement strand
GCAGTAACCTGATCATTTCCCTTATCCGCAGCATAGTGCCCGGCAAAATTCGTATTCCAGTTTACATCATGATCATAGCGACATTCGTAACTATCATCGATAAACTTATCGCCGCTTATTCGCCGGCTTTGTCAGCAAGCCTGGGTATTTTTATTCCGTTGATAGTCGTTAACTGTATCATCCTGGGTCGTGCCGAGGCATTTGCCAGCAAAAATGGCCCTGTAGAATCCGTTTTGGACGCTATTGGCATGGGTATCGGTTTTACCATCGCCCTGTCTTGCCTGGCCTTTTTTCGCGAGCTTCTCGGTGAAGGCAAGCTGTATGGTTTTCCGATTCCATTTTTCAAGGCAGACCCCGCTTTAATAATGATCATGGCCCCGGGCGGGTTTGTGGTTTTTGGTCTGCTGATCGCCTTAAAGCGCTTCCTTGAAGCCAAAGGAGCAACAAAATGACAGCCAGTCTCATTGGTATTTTTGTAGTTGCGGTCTTCATTGAAAACTTTGTCTTAAACCAGGTCCTCGGTCTTTGCCCGTTCATAGGGGTTTCTAACAAGATAGACTCAGCTGTTGGAATGGGTCTGGCCGTTACTTTTGTCATGGTCATGGCGGGGGTTGCAACCTGGTGCATTCAGGCATTTCTGCTGGTTCCGCTCCATCTTGAATATCTGCAGACCATATCTTTTATTCTGGTAATTGCCTCTCTGGTCCAATTTGTCGAAATGGTGATCCGCAAAACGGCACCCGCACTCTACCAGTCTCTGGGCGTTTTTCTACCCCTCATTACTACCAACTGCGCTGTTCTCGGTGTTGCACTGATAAACATCAAAAAAAATTATGGCCTGATCGACAGCGCTGTTAACTCATTCGGGGGCGGCATCGGTTTTTTCTTTGCCCTGATAATTATGGCCGGCATCAGAGAACGCCTCGATGTTTCTGAAATACCAGAAGCCATGAAGGGTTCACCAATCGCTTTCGTCACCGCCGGCCTTCTTGCCACAGCCTTCATGGGTTTTTCGGGTCTGGTTTAAAGGAATCAAAATATGCTTACACAAATAATTTCAGCAATCCTCGTGCTCGGAGTTCTTGGATTCGTATTTGGAGCCATACTTTCATACGCTTCGGTAAAATTCGAAGTTAAAGTAGACCCGATGATTGAAAAAACTCTTGAATTGCTTCCGGGTGCCAATTGTGGCGGCTGCGGTTACCCGGGCTGCGCATCCATGGCTGAAGCAATTGTAACAAAAGGAGTCCCGGTCAGCACCTGCCCCGTAATTTCTTCACTAAATCGCATAAAAATCGAAGAGCTGGTGGGCTTGCGCAAACCCGGCGAAGAGGTTAAAAAGCCAGTTTATAAAGCAGCCCTTATTAAATGCAACGGCCTCGACACAGATGAATACAAGAAATTTGAATATATGGGCGTTCCAAACTGCCAGGCCGCAGTTCTGCTTCAGAATGGCCCCTGGCTTTGTCCCCACCGCTGCATGGGCCTTGGTTCATGTGTTGCGGCCTGCCCCTTTGATGCCATTAAAATAGGGCCGCAGCATCTGCCCATAGTTGACGAAGACAAATGTACAGCTTGTGGCCGTTGCGTACTTGCCTGCCCTAAGCAGATTATCGAAATGGTTGACAAGGAAAAGGTCGTTCATGTCAAATGCAATTCAGTCGAACGGGGCGCTGATACCCGCAAAGTCTGCAAAGTTGGCTGCATAGGCTGTGGTCTCTGCGTCAAAGTCTGCGCTTATGATGCTATAAAGGTTGAAAACAATCTTGCCCACATCGATTATGAAAAGTGTGTCGGCTGCGGAGCCTGCGTTGCCAAATGCCCCCAAAAAACCATCATCATGGAAGAGAAACCGGACTTTAAAGGCCGGGTAGCTCAGATAAGACAGGATGAATGTATCGGTTGTACAATCTGCTTCAAAGTTTGCAAATTTTCGGCAATAGAAGGCGGCACTCCGAAAGAAAAGCATTCGGTAATAGCTTCTAAATGTGTCGGCTGTGGACTTTGTGCCGAAAAATGCCCCAAAAAGTGCATTGATATGATCGACAAAGCCTGAATTAAAAAATGAACAATCTTATACCATACCTGTTGGCCTGTTTTCTAATTGGCAGTTTGCCCGTTGGCGAGGTTATCGCCCGACTTAGAACAGGCCAAAGCCTGATGATGCCCGGCAGTCGCACAACCAGGCGACCAGGCGAAATGTTCGATATGCTCGGGATCCCAACCGGAATTCTAATTTGTCTTCTTGATGCATTGAAGGGTTTTATCGCGGTTTACCCGTTGGCAAGATACTTTTATGGTGAAACCCCATGGCAATTCTGGTGGGTTATAAGCCTGGGCGGTTTCTTAACGGTTTTTGGCCACTGCAACAGCCTTTTTCTAGGGTTTCGCGGTGGCAGAGGCCTGGCACCAACCTTTGGGGTAATGATCACAATCCTGCCTGTTCCGGCTGTGATTGCAACAATTCTGGGCTGTTGGCTGGCATTCTGGGGTTTATCGACAAAACCGGGAGCTTTAAGTGCCGCCGGGGCAATGCCCCTTTTGTCAATTGCCTGGGTTATGCTTTTCAAACCTGAAGAAATGAATTATCTCTACGTTGTTGCCACCTTGTCAATATGGACAATGTGGGAGCACAGAGATGAACTGCTGAGTTATATGGGCATCAGGCCGGGCAATATACCCCCCACCCCGCTGCCTTCAGCAGCAAAAGAAGAACTTAAAGCAGAAATTATTACAGAAAAACCCCAGGAATAAAAGTGCCCTCAGGGGGCATATTGCACTTCGAGCCGGTCGCTGGCCATGTTGATAACAAACTTCGACATATCAGCACCCTTTAAAAAGGTTTGCATAAAAAATTCTCTGGCACCTGGCTCAACAGTTTTATACGGTTCGCGCGGCTCGATCAAAAAACCTCCGACTTTGCGCTGACGATCAAAATAAATAGTTACCAGATAGGCCGACAAAACCATTCGGCTATATTTGCCAAAAGCGTAAGAATGATTCTTGGCACCCTGGTATCTCAAGGCATCTTCTACCTGTTTGACGGGGAGGCCAAATAGTCCGGTTCCCTGGGCGATTTCAGGTGCCTTGATGTGGTTATCCATTGCTGGATCATAACTTGGCACCAGAGGTCCGGTTGACTTTGTCGGTTCTGAAGCACCGCCGGTGCCACCTACCGATCCACCAGCAGACTCTTTTTCGCCAAAGCGGCCGGGATCGGGGTCGCGTGGCTGTGGAGTTGAAGCGGCTGCACCTGCTTTTCCGGTGGTGGTATTTGAAGAAGGTGCTGGAGCCGGGGTGCCAAAGAAATTCGGCATCTGGGCAGAAAGCATGCAAGAGAATGAAACAAAAGCCAGTGCAAAAAATACTACCAGACTGTTTCTTTTCATGTTATCAGGTTACTATATTTCATCGTGTTATACTACATCATCGAACCACAGGAAGTTTTTAATGAGTCTCCCGGGAAAAGTTACAACCGTAAAAGAAAAAACAGCTATCGTTTCAGTTGTTCCCAGAACCGAATGCAAAGGTTGCCATGCATGCTCAGGCCTTGCCGGAGAAGACGGCAAAGCTGCCCTGCGGGAAATCGAAGCCATCAAGGGTGATTTTCAGGTGGAGCCCGGAGATGAAGTCTTGCTTGACCTGAACCCCGGAGAAGGCAGCATTGCAGCTTTACTGGTATTCGGGCTGCCAATGGCAGCTTTTTTTGCCGGGCTGTTTCTGGCCCCCGGTATTGCCACCCATCTTGGAATTGCTCTGACCGATCTGGTAAGAATAATATCAGGCTTCACATGTATGGCTGCTGCATTTGGCCTCCTGGCCATTTTTTCGCGCAGTCGCCACGCCTCAAGGCTTTCGATGAAGATCATCAAAAAAATCGATGCTTCAGAACTGCAAAATCAGTCAGCCTGTCAACTTCGCCAACCAAATTCAAACTAAACTCAATTCTTCAAGGGCTAGTGGTCTGTCAAAGTCGAAGATACAAAATCAACGGCCTTGATGTCATCCCCGTGCAAACTGGGATCTAAGCCGTTAGAGATAAGATTCCCGCTTGCGGATCTGTCGATTTATTCTCTTAGAAATGTGATTTAAGTTTTATCAGATGCTGTTTACCGGTTCGACGGCGCAGCTATCAGCCGGGTTACTTTTTCTTCAGCGATTCCTCACTGCGTTCGTCACAAGCTTACGAAAAAGTAATCCCGTCTTCTATCTGCGCCTGGGGTAGGATTTATACGGGGGATTTTCGAATTTAATTATGAACAAACGATTAAATCGACAAGCCCTTCGCGGGGATGACGAATA
>JAQUZA010000351.1 GCA_028691595.1 Candidatus Rifleibacteriota bacterium | reverse complement strand
ACGGCTTGAAGCTTATCTCGCCAGGCATCTTTCTTGTTGCCACCTGTCTTATTTGCGCAATCGTGGCCCTGGCAACCGGCAGCTCATGGACAACAGCAGCGACCGTTGGCATCGCTCTCATAGGGGTTGGTTCAGGCCTGGGTATACCCGTAAACATGGTTGCCGGAGCAATCATTTCAGGTGCCTATTTTGGCGACAAAATGTCACCGCTCTCAGATACTACCAATCTCGCGCCGGCAATGGCCGGGGCAAAGCTTTTCGATCATATCCGACATATGGCCTGGACAACTGGCCCGAGCCTGGTAATCGCCTGTATTATTTATGCCGTTCTTGGCATGCAATATGCCGGCAAAGAGCTTGATACTGCCTCAATCAATACCATTCTCGACACGCTTGGCAGCAGTTTTACCATCAATCCCTGGCTAATAATTCCACCCCTGATGGTAATCGGAATGGTTGTCCTCAAAGTTCCAGCTCTACCGGGCCTTTTCGGCGGTGTTTTTGTGGGAGCCATTTTTGCAGCAGTTTTTCAGGGTGCCGGTATGACAGAGATTATCAAGGCTGCTCAGTCAGGATTTTCTTCTCAGACCGGGGTGGTTGCGGTTGACGAACTCCTCTCCAGAGGAGGGCTTGAAAGCATGATGAATACAATCTCGCTGATCTTGATAGCTCTATCTCTTGGTGGTGTCATGGAAAGCTCCGGCATGCTGTATGCCATTTCCATGAAAATTCTTGGTTTTGCAAAAAGCACCGGTTCAACTGTTCTGGCAACTTTCTTTACCTGCGTATTCTGCAATCTGGCCGCTGGCGACCAGTATCTTTCCATTGTCATTCCCGGTCGAATCTATAAAGACATCTATCGCGACAAAGGGCTTCACCCCAAAAACCTGTCAAGGTGCCTGGAAGATTTTGGCACTCTGACCTCACCTCTGGTGCCATGGAATACTTGCGGAGCCTTCATGGCCACAGCTCTAGGTGTTCACCCCTTTGCCTACCTGCCTTATGCATTTTTAAACCTGATTAACCCCATTGTTTCAATTGTGTACGGCTATACAGGTTTCTCAATGGAAAAGCTCACACCGGAAACACTGGAATCAACGGAAGCTGAGGCTCAGAAATGAATAACAGGCCAAACTTTAGAAAGATCTGAACAGTTTGTGCCTGAAGCTTGTTAAAATCGGGCAAAATTTTCCCCGGAAGACTACGCAATTTGTTAAAATTACAATCTATACTCGGAAAAATTTCTTTGTGAGGTATCGATCATGGAACGCTTGCGGTTGTCCTGGCGATCTGTCTGTCTGATTCTTGCGGTTTTAATTCTGCTTGGCCCCGTTGCTTCAATAGCCGAGGCTGCTGAAAAGCAGATCAAGATTAAAATTGCCCAGTATGTTAAAGAACTTGAGTTTAACTGCTCTCAAGGTGGAACCTGGGAACTTGGCGGCCAGAACGGCAAAATTCTGCCTGGCGACAAGTGTTTTCTTGCCGGCGTAATGACCGGTAAAGCCCGCAAGCTGTTTCATGTTATGGTTTCTTCTACTGCCCTGGCTGATTCTGAATTGCTTCGAGCCGAAGAGAAGAAATGGCAGCAGCTCGGATATCCTGTTAAAACAATGGTAATTGGCCGAATTCATTATGCCGAAGACAACAAGACTTTACTTTATGACAATCGCAAGGCAATGGTCGAAGTAGGGGTCTTTAATGATCAGGCTTCAGCACAGGCTATGGTTGACAAACTTGCTGCCGGCGGTCAATCGAGCTGGATATACGAAGAAGTTGTGCAGCTGGCCCAGGGCAATCTGACCCTTTCGGTAAATGGCAGCTTTAAGGCTTCCGGGCGAGAGTTTGCTCTGCTTCCCCAACAGACAGTTCACATGAAAAAGGTTGAATACGGCGCTGGTTACGCATGGCATGGTTATGCCGATCGCGATTATACCGGCTCAGTTCTCATCAGATACGGTGCCCAGGATGCAATAGACTGTATTCTAACCACCGCCTTTGAAAATGTACTCGCTGGCGTAGTTCCTTCTGAAATATCTGCCAAGGCCGAAATTGGTGCCCTGCAGGCGCAGGCCGTTGCAGCCCGCGGCGAAATCATGGCTAAAATCGGTACCAGGCACGTTGGTGAAGGCTTCGATACCTGCTCTGAACAGCACTGCCAGGTCTTCTCGGGCAACACGGTTTATTCTGTTGAAGTGGGCAAAAAAATTGCTCCTACCGCCGGCTATGTTTTAACTGATGCCAGAAACAATATTCTTGATGCCGTTTATTCAGCAAACTGTGGCGGCCACAGCGAAGCAAGCCATCTGGTCTGGACAACCCAGCCCAACCCTATTCTTTGCGGCAAATGGGATAGCGGTGCCCCACCGGCGCTTGATCTCAGCGAAGAAGAGCAGGTCAGCGTTTTTATCAGAAATCCTCCTGCCTGCTATTGCAATAACCCGAATGTCGAGGGTGGCAACCGCTTTCGCTGGAAAAAGACCCTCGCTGCAGCTGATATTAAAAAGGTCGAAGCCACCCTTGGCATTGGTCGTATTAAAGCCGTTAAAGATATTGCCAGGGGTGTGTCTGGTCGCATTTATCGCTTGACGTTCGTCGGTGAGCGCGGCGAAAAAACCGTGATGAAAGAACTCAATATCAGGCGGCTCTTTGGTGGCCTCGCCAGCGCCTGTTTTATCGCCAGCTGGAATAAAGATGCTGCTGGTTTTATCAGCAGCGCTGAGCTTATCGGTGCCGGTTTCGGTCACGGGGTCGGCATGTGCCAGACTGGTGCCCAGAGCCTTGCCAAGCAGGGCTGGAGCTTCCAGCGTATTCTTGCTCATTATTTCCCGGGCAGTCAGCTGAAGAAATTATACTGACCCTAACTCTGGTAAATCACAAAAGATCTCAGGCCGCAGCCATTATGCGGCCTGTTTTCTTTATCCGGGCTTTTAAGTTAACTCATTGCCAGGGCAGTCGGGGTTTTGTGTTTTGTCATTTCCCGAAAATCCGGTTTCAGGTCATTCCTGTCAGGCTTGGGGGGCAGGCGCGAACATTGTTCCTGGCAATGCCCCCGCAGTCTCAATGTGTTCTCTTCAGGTAATTTCCAGGGTTAATGGTTGCGTTGAAGTCAGGGTAATGGTGCCCCTGATAAATAATTATCTGGATAAAACAAGCAGCACCCCCGGTTAAGCGGAGGTGCTGCTGTTGTCTTTAAAGATCAGTAATTAAAAGTCAGTTGATGTTCTTCAGAATCTGGGTTTTATACTGTGGCAGTTTCTTGTAGATAATCGCGCCCGGGCATGATTTGGGGGCGAAATCGCAGTGGCCATAAAGATTGACTTCTGGGTTGATCTTATAGGTTGAGGCCAGCCATGAAAGCAGATTCAACAGTGATTCTTCGATTTTCGGGTTAAGTTTGTCGGCATTCTCGTCATAATTTCCGATGACGCAGATGCCTACAGAATTGGTGTTTGGTGAGCAGTGAGCTCCAACCACGCCTTCGGGGCGGCCCTGATAAATTACGCCTTCAGGCCCGATCAGGAAATGATAACCGATGTCGGCCCAGCTGGTTTTGGGGTCGTCCATGTGGTAGTTCTGAATGCCACGAATGGTAGAAGCACCCTTATAGGTTGCCTGGGCTGGAAGATAGCTGTGATGAACGATCAGGCGCTGGGGAACATGAGGAGTGTAAGCAGATTTGGCGGGGCGGGCACCCCAGGCACTTCTCGCTACAACCGTGGGCTTGGCCCAGACTGATTTGCTTTTAAAAGGATCAGGTTTCTGCATAAACCACTGCATCTTGCTTTCTTCGAGATAGTTGCCCTGAATTGCAAAATGACTGACGGTTGTTTTGCCTCTTTCGGGGTCTCTGACGATAAACATCAGCTGACAGGCTGAAACGGGGTCGATGGCAGAAAAAT
The DNA here is from genome assembly GCA_028691595.1 of Candidatus Rifleibacteriota bacterium. GTDB lineage: Bacteria > Muiribacteriota > Ozemobacteria > Ozemobacterales > Ozemobacteraceae > Rifleibacterium. The sequence goes on along the minus strand of JAQUZA010000351.1, from coordinate 413 downwards.
GGTATTCTGCATCAAAGGCCAGATAACTGCCCCAGCGACCAGTGTTGGCATATTTGAATCTGGCATAGCAACGAACCATTGCTTTCTCAGCTTTTTGCATGTCTACTGCCACGATCAGATTGTTGACAGGTTTGGTCATTTCCATGATTTCTGTCTCAAACTGACCATAGGTAGAGTCGACAACGGTAAAATCGGGTTCGCCGGTTATCAAAACATCGGGCACATCAACAGTTGCACTCACCATAGCCGGAACAAAAAAAGCAACGAGCAGGGTCAGCAGATAAATGGTTTTCAGTCTCTTCATTTCTCACCTCAACATACGACTTTGTATTTTCATTATAACCAATAAACAAAGAAATGTGCAAACAGGCAGCCAACTCAGTGCTGGTGCACGTTAAGTGGGCTGCCTGCTT
>JAQUZA010000350.1 GCA_028691595.1 Candidatus Rifleibacteriota bacterium | reverse complement strand
TTCAATGTCTGCCAGAAAGCTGAACCCAAGATTTAAAACAAGAACCGGCAGCAGCCACATGATGTACGGCATCAGCCTCAACCAGATACTGCTTCGCCTTTTTTCCTCTGATGCTCTCATAGAAACTCACTCTAACACAAAACCGTCTGCAAAATCAGTCAGCTCAGGTTCATTTCATGGCAAACTTTGATTCAGAACTGAGAAACAGCAAAAAAAACGACCTGTAATACGAAAAATCTGGCAAGACAGGCTTTCAGATTCTTTAAATTGACCGGTTTCGTCAGGTAATCATTCATACCTGCTTCAATGCCAGTTTCTCGATCTTTCTGCATCACCGAAGCCGATAAGGCAATGATGGGAAGCTCCTGCGAAATTTCGCGGCGGATGATTCTGGTGGCGGTCAAACCATCCATTCCGGGCATCTGCACATCCATGAAGCACAGATCGTAGATGTGCATTCTCAGTTGGTCAATGGCTTCCCGGCCGTTACCGACAAAATCGCAATCACAGCCAAGGGCCCGCAGATATTCAACCATCAACTTGCGGCTGTTCAGATCATCCTCGGCAACAAGAACCCTGAAATTGCGCTTTGATTCGGGCTGCGGTGCGTGAGGCATTTCGATGTCGCCGCTTTTTACCGGGCTCGAAAGAGCCATTTCAAGGCCCTGGAAAAATTCGGCGCGGGTAAAAGGCCGGGCAACGTAACCGTCAAAGCCAGAATTGCGAGCCTCTTTTAAAGTGATATACGGGTCTGATGAAATCACGACAGTTTTTATATTGCCGATTGCCCTGAGGCTTTCAAGCCACTGCCTGGCATCTGCGCTATTGATTGCCAGCCCGAGAATGAGCAGTTCTGGCAGGCCACCAGCGGCCCGCATATCTTTTACCGCTTCAAGTGCGAACTGGCAGCTGTCAAAAATCTCCACGACAATCATTCCTGCCATTTCACAGTAATAGCGCAGGTTTTCCCTGCAGGCCTGTTTGTTTTCAACAATCGCAACCTTTTTGCCCGGCAGCGATTCTGCTGACAAACGGTATGATTCATCCTGAGGTTTAATATCACCAGTCTTGAGCCTGAGCGAAAAGATAAAATCGCTGCCCTTACCCACCTCAGACTCGATGCTGATTTTTCCGGCATGAGCATTCACGATCGCCTGACAAATTGACAGACCCAGACCGGTACCCCCGAATTTCCGGGTAACCGATTCGTCAACCTGAGTGAAGGGTTGAAAAATCATGGCCCGCTTGTCTTCAGGAATACCAATTCCGGTATCGATAATATGAAAGCACAAAGAGACAAGCCCGGGGGTTTCTTCGACAGAATCTTTCAAGACTTTTATGCCAATCGAACCGGCGCGGGTAAACTTTGCGGCGTTGGCGAGCAGTTTAACCAGAACCTGCTGCAATCTGGTAGGGTCGCCCTGCACCATGACCGGAATATCATAGTCTATTCTTATATAAGTCTCGATGGATTTGCTTTGAATTTTTGGCAGACATATTTTGAGGGCATCACGGCAGAGATTGTCGAGATTAAAATCAATCGTTTCGAGAACAAACTGCCCTGACTCAAACTTCGAAACATCAAGAATGTTGTTGATTATCTCAAGAAGCAATTTGCCACTTGATTGAACAATGCGCAGATATTCTTCCTGTTTTTCATTCAATTCGGTGCTTTCAAGTAGATCGGAAAAGCCTAGAATGGCATTCATAGGGGTTCTGATCTCATGTGACATATTTGCAAGAAAATTACTTTTTGCCAGGGTTGCAGCCTCTGCGGCTTCTTTTGCCGCCAGCAGCATCGCTTCGGCCTTTTTGCGCAGGGTGATATCAAAATCACTGCCGCGATAGCCGATCAGTTTGTCTTTTTCGCTTACAATGGGCACGCCATTGGTTAACAACCAGATAACACGACCATCCTTGGTTTGCGCAAGGTTCTCTTCGTTAGAAATACGCTCGCGGCGGGAAAAAACAGCCATTATTTTTTCTTTGAAGCTGTCTCGACCCTCTTCAGGGTGCAGGTCAAACAAAGTCATACTGCCGATAACTTCTTCAGGGGTGTAGCCAAAACTGGTAAGGGAAGATTGATTGATATAGGTGTGTAAACCGCTGGCATCGACTTCCCAGATGATTTCACGCGAGCATGCAGCAACCTGCTCGAAACGATTTTTCAGTATGGTCAGTTGCTTCTCGGCATTTCGGCGGCGCAGGAGCTCACGGTTCAATGGCAAGTAGACAGAGGCACCAAAGACAAACCCGACCACTATCATGGCGACCATAAAATATTTAAGTGTCTGATGACCGAACTGGAATATTTCACGATTGAACGAGACCTTCAAAATCAGATCACTCTTACCTGAGCCATCATGAATCAAGCTGTAACCGGCAATAAAATTCTCATCGATCGCTTTAATATAAAAAGGCCTGCCGGTTGCCAATTCTGCCTCAGCCTCAAGAAAATCGGCCGGCAATGCCGAAGAATGGTCTTCCTGAATATCGATACGAACCTTGATAATACTGCCCAGGCGCTCAAGTTCAGCAGGGTCGAGATAACGCGCAAAAATTATGCAGCCACGCATCGGCCCATTGCCATCACTTCTTACGACCGGCTGCGAAACCACCATCAGCGGTCCACCCCCGAGAATGACGATACCGCTTCTGATGCTTTTTTCATCGGCATGCGACAGAAAGTCACTGTCATTCGTCAGATGATTTTTTGCACCTTCAAGGTCGTAGTCGATATACTTCACACCTGAAGCCAGTTTCTCAAAAACCACTTCTTTGCGCGAATTAACGAATAAAATGGCATCGAGCCTGAGTTGTTCGAGCAGGTTGTCCGGGATATTCGAACGGATAAATTCATCGTTTCTTTTGTCGATAAAGTCATATGCGTCGTCCCAGACAGCCCAGTCACTGATCTGAACGCAAATTTCCTTGAGGCGGTTGGCAATAATCTCCTGAGATCGTTCGATATTGCGCTGGGCAATTCTGTTTTCGAGGCCGAGAAACCCGCCCATAACCGTTATCCACGACAGAAGACCAATCGCGGCAACGAGTAACGAAACACTTATTGCGATCCAGAACACCGCAGTCCTGGTCAATTGAATGGAATCATCTGACATAAACATCCCAGTTGCGGGCGATGATTGCACATGGCAGGCCCCTCATCGACAAATCCGCAAAATCCCTGTTAAATCTTAATCATTGTTTTTTTTTATTTGTTTGCAGTTCAGAACTGCCTATCGCTCACAATACAGTTTTTACCCCGGTCAGTCAACAAGAGTCATGCATTTTTAAACCTATGCCTGGCCTGTTTTAAGCCAGGCAAACGCATTCAATCCATGATTTCCGGCTCTACACCTGGAATGGCTGCAAGGAATTTTGTCATTCCCGCGCAAGCGGGAATCTACTGGTGGCCTCACTTAGAACTAAAGATTGCAACTGGAAATTATCTTCTCTGATGACAGCATAGAATGGTTATGATATTCTCTTTTCGCAAAACTGCAGCGCTTTATAAGCAGGCAGAGGGCTCATTCAAAAAGACACAGGAGAGAGAAATGGCCAAGGAAATCGAAAAAAAGCTGAAGTTTGAAGAAAAATTGCGCGATCTGACATTTCAGCTTTTATCATGCAGTGATGTTGCCGCATTTCTACTGGGAATTCGTGAGGAACTGCTCGAATTATTCAATGTCCAGGCCTTCTCAATCTTTATTTTCGATAAAGAGACTGACGAATTGAGAGCCAGATATGGGTCGAACATTGACCTCGAAGAAATCCATATCCCGGTTTCACCTGCCAGTCTGGCGGGCTATGTCGCTTTGAGCCGTGAAGTGGTTCAGGTTAACGATGCCTATAATGCCGACGAACTCAGATCGATTGCCGTCGGCCTGAAATTCGACAAGCGCTGGGATCAGGCCAATAATTTCCGGACTAAATCTGTATTGGTAACCCCGCTTGACTTTAAAGGCAATCTGCTTGGCGTATTTCAGCTGATTAACAAACTCGATGGGGAGGTTTTTTCTGCTTTCGACCGTTCAGCTGCCCAGAAATTCTCAAAAACCCTGGCTCTGGCGATGTTTAATGTGCAAAGAATGTCACAGAGCCGCACCCTGGCAGGCAAATATGACTACCTGGTTCTCAACAACAATATTACGCAGCAGGAACTCCTGCAGGCAATGCAGCAGGCACGCACAACGCGCGAACCGCTTGAAAGTGTGCTCGAAAAGCATTTTAACGTTGACCGCCAGTCAATTTATGGTGCCCTGAGCTTTTTTCACAAGAAGTGCTTCGTACCTTACCAGCCAGAAATCAAGGTTGCAGCCG
>JAQUZA010000349.1 GCA_028691595.1 Candidatus Rifleibacteriota bacterium | reverse complement strand
AAATGCGTTATCAGGGCTTTAACAACATCAGCGCCGCCAGTCTTCAGGGTGCCCGGCTGGTTTTTTCTGAGCGCTCGGTCTACCTGCGCGGCGACATCGGCTCAGACCTGGTATCGTAACTCCGGGGCATCTTTTCCTGACCGGTCCCACCAACATCGATTCCAACCTGAATCTTCTGTTGATTGCCGGCGAAGGCACCGCTATTTCAACGGTCGACCTCGAAACGCATATCAGAGAAGCCAAACCCGGTGCTGATTTTATCAACGCCGCCCGCGAGTGGTTGATTAAAGCGGTAATCTACAAGCCGGGTGCCGGAGTTTATACAGCGGAATCACGCCCGCAAAAGGGCACTCCCATTAATTTCCGCCGACTTTTTGCCGGCGAAAGCCTCAAAATTCGCATTCAGGGAGCCTGCATCGGCGGCAACCTGCAGCGCTGGCTCGACAACACCGAACCGGGCACCCTGCTGATTCAACATGTTCCGGGTGGTTGCGACCGCCTGAGTCTGCGGCCCATTTCTCTCAATGTTTTGCGGCTGCGTACCAGACCAGAGAAATAATCAGCCATGTCACTCGCCACTAACCTTCAAAATGTAAAATCACAGATTTTGGCCCACGCTCAAACAGCCGGAATAGATCCTGACCGGGTCAGACTGATTGCAGTTTCGAAAACTGTCGACAGTCAGAAGATTCGCAAAATGCACGCCCTCGGTCAGAGCGATTTTGGCGAAAACAGACCGCAGGCCTTACGCGATAAGGCCCGTGAACTCGCCGATCTGCAGATAAGATGGCATTTTATCGGGCAGCTGCAGACGAACAAGATCAAGTATGTTTACCCGGTTGCCGCCCTGGTTCACTCTGTCGACCGTCGTGAACTGCTCGAAGAATTCATTGCCTGGCATCAGCGCACCGGCCGGAAATGCCCGCTGCTGCTTCAGGTTCATATTTCGCGTGAGTCTGCCAAACAGGGTTTTGCCTGCGAAGAGATTCTCGATATTGTGCGCGAATACAGCCAGAGCCCGCACCTTGACATGCGTGGCATGATGGGTATGGCACCTCTTGACGGTGACGACCAGGCTGCTGCACAGTGCTTTCGTGAACTGGCCGGGTTGCTTGCCTCGAGCAGAGCACTCGCAGGCCAGGCCTGGAACCCCATTGAACTGTCGATGGGCATGTCAGGTGATTTCCATGTGGCAATTGCCGAGGGAGCAACCATGGTGCGCATCGGCACAGCCCTTTTTGCCGAAGAGAGCTCAGCATGAGAATAATTATCGAGCTTTTACGGCTGCTGCAATTCGTTGTTTTTATCAGAATTATCCTGACCTGGATAATGCCCGGCAAGCTGCCGCCTGCTATCAGACCGGTCACTGACCGTATAGATCTGGTGTTGCGGCGTTTTCAGGTGCTGATTCCGATGGGAAACGCCTACATCGACCTCGGGCCAATGCTTTTTCTGGCTCTGATCGAGGTGATCATGCGGGTTCTTGTGAGTCTGATGTATTCTGGTGCCATGGGCGGAATGGTCGTTTACTGAGCCGTTATCAGTTCTGCTGGCTCAGGCATAAGGTTTCGAGCTCGTGGTAATCGATGGCCAGAACTTCAAGGCTGATTCTGGCAAAACTGTCGCCCGTTGCCATATTGGCGATCAACTCAGCGACTCGCCGCCAGCCATATTCACTGACCAGCTTTGCAGTTGCCGCCAGGGCACTTCGGTACAGGGCGACGGCCTGCTGACGGTCGGGGTTGCTTTTAAACTGTGTGTCAAGGTTTGCCAGGCTGCTTATGCTGGTGTCGGCAACCAGTTCGCTTAAAACAGGCAGGCGATCATACCCGGCTTCAAACAATTGCGCCAGACCCTCGTTCAACCAGATGGGGCAGTTGCCTGACGAGAGAAGATAGATGACGTGGTGGGTATATTCGTGCATCACCGCACCCCTTAGAGCTTCAGGCCGCATGGTGCTGCCGGGAACCGGGAGACGGATGCGCCCGTCATAGAGGCCACCCGCCCAGTCAGGCAGGTCATGCACCCGGCGAAAATCGTCTGTCTGCATTATCAGCACCTGAGAACGCTGCGAGGGGAAAAAATTCAGCTGTTCGCCAACTTCACTACAGGCTTCTTCAAGCTGTTCAAGCATGTCTTCAGCCCAGTCTGCCGGGTATGAACCGGGGCAGGAAAGGCTGAAATGAATGCTGGTAAAGGTTTGCAGATCTTTTTCGATAAGGGCTTCACGCTCGATTTTTTCGAGAAAGCGAAGGTTGTCAGGGTCATTGGGGTTGATTTCGCTGCTACGCCGCAGATGAAACTCGCTTTCGGCCAGGTCGCCGTTGCGATACAGCAACCGCCCAAGCATGGCGTGCAAGTTGGCGCTGTCCTGAACCCGTTCGCTGGTTTCCTGAAGAACGGCAATGGCAGCACCGGGGTTCTCGGTTTTTTGAAAAGCTGCGGCAACTTTCATGGCCAGCTCCGGGTCTTTAGGTCGCAGGTTCATCAGTTCGCGGGCTTCGCGCTCGACCGCCGCCGCATTTTTGCTGCTGACGAGGGTCGACAGCAGATTGAGTCGAATCGAAATGTCTTCGGGCTTCTGGGCTTTGGCGGCCTCGAACTGGCGCACAGCTTCATTGAAATTTTTCTGGCCGGCCAGGGTTACGCCAAGGTTGTTGCGGGCGCAGGCAAGGTTGGCAAGGGCAGTGTCGTTGAAAGGGTTGATGCGGCATGCCTGCTCGAAGTCTTTGATCGCCGCTTCGTGGTCGCCCTGCGCGACCTTATACATGCCCTGGCGGTTTAAAACCCATGATTCTTCTTCGTGCCCGGCCTGAACAGGGCTCAAAAACAGACTGGATAATAAAACTGTAGCGGCAAAAGCTTTTAAGTAAGCTTTTTTCACGGGGCTGGCCCCGACGCAGGCGTTTGCGGCAGGTATTTTCATCAGGCTTTCAGATCGATTTTAAGGCCACGATTGCCGTCTTTGGCAGCGGGGTGCTTCTTTTCGTCTTCTTCGTCAGACTCTTTACCATGGGCAGCTTTGCCATTCTGCCGGCGCTTCTTTTTTTCGGCTTCGTCATCTTCTTTGCGAATAACGGCACCTTCAGCGCCGTCGGTTTTTTGTACCGTCTCTGTTTTGTTGGCAGCGGCATTTTTGTTCTGAGCAACCTGCTCTGCCTGCCCGGCTTCCTGCGCTTTCTGCGACTCGCGCAGCCGGCTGGCATCTTCGGTTACCAGAAGGGTTGTCTTAATATCTATAGGACGTACAGACATAAATCCTGCTCCTTCAACAATAAAAACCGCCGCTCTGGTTCGCTGCCATAGCTTTTAATTCAAAGCTTCGCAACGAAAAAAAAGCTTTTATACTATAAATATCGGCAAAACTGCCGCAAAAATCAATACCGGTGGCTGCCCGGAAACACAAAAGGCTGCGGCAATGATGTCTGATGACCCCGCCGCAGCCTGTGTGTGATTTGTCAGCTGCCTTTTACAAAGGCTTCACCGTGCAGGCAGAGATTCTGCAGCGTAGCTTCATCGCGAGCTTCGGCGTAGAAGCGCACCACCGGTTCAGTGCCCGAAAATCTGACGAGCACCCAGGCATCGTTTTCGAGAATGCACTTGGTGCCGTCGATTCTGATAACTTCTTTAACTTTGTAGCCGGCCACGCTTTGCGGGTCATTTTTCATGTTGGCAATGGCCCGGGCCTTTTCTTCTTCGCTGAGTCTGAAGTTCAGGCGGCGGGTTACGTAGGTGCCAACCTTTTTGTAGAGATCTTCAAGAATTTTGGCGATGGGTTTATTCTGCATGGCAACCATTTCGGCCACCAGCAGGCAGGCGATAATGCCATCTTTTTCGGGAACATGCCCGCGAACGCTCATGCCGGCCGATTCTTCGCCGCCCATGATAATCTTGTCGTGCGCGATCAGGTCACCGATAAACTTGAAACCAACTGCAGTCTCGATCAGTTCAATATTATGGTATTTTGCCACCGCATCAACAAGATGGGTGGTGGCAACCGATCTGGCCGCAGCACCATGCCAGTCGCGGCTGTTTTTGAGGTGATCGAGCACCATGCCGAGAATCTGATTGGGTTCGTAAAAGACACCTTTGGGGCCAAGAACGCCGAACCGGTCGGCATCGCCGTCGGTGGCAAGCCCCAGGTCGAAGTGACCATGCTTCATCTTCTCGATCATGTCGGGAATATGGTTTTCTGATGGCTCAGGTGGCTGGTTGCCGAAATAGGGGTCGAGGTGATCGTTCATGACCGTGACTTCACAACCGGCTTCTTTTAGCAGGCGGTCAAGATACCCGCGTGCTGTTCCATACAGCGGGTTCACGAGAATT
>JAQUZA010000348.1 GCA_028691595.1 Candidatus Rifleibacteriota bacterium | reverse complement strand
ACGCAATGCCGGCTCAATGCCTGAAGGCGAATTCAAGCATTCTGAAGTAAGCTGGAAAATTGTTTCGAGATTATAACGGTAACCAGGCAGGATATCGGGTGGATATACTGTGTAATGTGCTTTACAGTGTTACCACCGACGACTTTCTGACCCACCCACCGACGAAAACCTGACCCACTTTTTCGGTGCCCGGTTTTTAAATTAACGATTAGCTCAGACCCACCCTCGCAGTTTAATCTCATCCATTTTTTAAGCCTTTGCTTGCGGAGATTTTTGCCGTAGCCGAAATTCTTTCAATGGGGCTTTCGTTTTATCGTCCATTGCCCTGTGAGCAGAGCAGAATGCTTCTGTTCATCTATTACGGCAGGTGATTTTTTGATGGGTCGTGTCTGCAGCAATTGCGGGAAGTTGTTTTTGCCTTGCCGCTCGGTTCCCGGGCAGTCTTTTTGCGGTAATCCGGCCTGTCAGCGTGCAAGAAAGCGCATCTGGCAAAAGCAGAAACTGGCCTCAGATACTGATTATCGTGACAATCAGAAGTCTTCTCAGAAGGCCTGGCGTGCGGCTAATTCTGAATATATGCGCGAATACCGTGCCCATCACCATGACTATGTTGTCAAAAACCGCATACAGCAAAGCGAACGTAACAAAAGTCGCAAAAAAATACTTGAGCCGGCGGCGATTTTAACGCCTTCCAGCTCGTCGCTAATTGTAAAGATGGACGAGATCAAATCCGCTCTATCAAGCCTTCTTGTGCCAATGCAGCCAACTTTTTTCAACCCGGGTTTTATTGTAAAGATGGACGAGTTCAATTCTTATAAACCGCCGCTTTCAGTAATACTTCACGGTTCTATTTTTTCCGGGGTTGATTGTAAAGAGATGACCAGCTCGCCATGCCGGCCCCGGCTGATTAGACTTTGGCCATGAGTAATGAAATCCATGACATAAACCTTTCACAGATCGGCGAATCTTATGCATCTCTTCGCATAATCAATGCACGTGCCGAAGCCGGCATGCTGCGTTCGATAGAATCTTTCGGGCAGATGAGCCCGGTCGTCTGCCTGAAAACGCCTGGGGGGGATGAACTCATTGATGGCTTTAAGCGGCTTCGGGCCTTGCGTTGGTTAAAGGTCTCAACGATCAAGTGTGTCTTCGTTGATGCAGCCCCTCGCGTTGGCAAGGCTCGAATTATCCAGCTGAATCAGGCCTCAAAGTCTATAAGTGACATCGAAGAGGCCTTGGTTCTGCAGTCTTTGCACCGGCAAGAAAAGTTATCTCAGGCCGAAATAGCACTTCTTACTGGCCGGGGCAGGAGCTGGGTCTGCCGCAGAATCGCATTGATAGAAAAGCTGGCAGATGAAGTTCAGGAGCATATTCGGCTGGGTCTGATTTCTACGAGCGTTGGGCGGTTACTTTCATCATTGCCCCGGGGCAACCAGGTCGAAGTTTTAAAGGCTGTCCTCAAAAATCATCTTGGGAAACGTGCTGTCGAAAGACTGGTGCGTCAACTTCTGGCTCTGCCGGTATCGCAATGGTCCCTGCCTCTTTACAATGCCTGGTCGTGTGCTTCGCCTGACACCAAGGGTGATTATGAGCCTTGTGACAGGTTTCCCGGCTTGTTGAAAAGCCTGTTACGTCTGCAGAAAGCCGTAATCTCGGGGGCCAGGGAGGCTTTAACCGATAAAGCTTCTTTGCCGGGTGGGTTGCTGGAGATCGTTCTGACCACCACTCAAACTCTTGAGTCTTTACTTACACGCCTTACCCAGGAAAAAATTCTGGAGGACTGATAGATGGTGCTTATTTTTAGCAGCAGGCAGGCATTCGAGCAGGAAATCATTCTGCTTTTTCGTGACGGGAAATCAATAAGGTTTCTGTCTCGGGCATTCAACATCAGCCGCAACACTGTACGGCGCATTCTGCGTGATCATGAGGCCAGTCGCGCCAGCCAGCATGAAATTCTGCCGATCAGGCAGACGCGCAAAAGCAAGCTTGATGAGTTTAACGACCGTATCACTGAGATATTGAAAGAGTTTCCGGCTATTACCGGGCAACGTATCTTTGAGGAGTTGGTAAAAGATGGTTACGATGGTGGTGTCAGCATTTTGCGCGACCATCTGCGGAAAATCCGTGTTGTAGAGAAAGAGCCGGTTATTCGTTTCGAAACGGGACCAGGGCATCAGGGGCAGATGGACTGGAGTCCTTATACGATTCCATTTACCAGGACAGGCCCGGCTGGAGTTCAGTGTTTCTCTTATATTCTTGGGCATTCAAGGCGGCATTTTATAGAGTTCTGCGCCCGTCATGATTTTTTTACGCTGATACGCCGGCATCTGCAGGCTTTCGAATATTTCGGCGGCGTTCCGGCAGAATGTCTGTATGACAACGAGAAAACCGTAGTCTTACGCTGGGAAGCGGGGAAGCCGGTGTTTAACCCTGCATTTACGGCTTTTATCACACATTACAACTGTCGACCGGTTGCCTGCAGAGTTGGAAGTCCACAGACCAAAGGCAAGATAGAAAGGCCGTTTCAGCATGTAGAGGGCAACCTTCTATGCGGAAGAAAATTTCAGGACATCGAGGACCTTCGTGCAACCGCACGCTGGTGGCTTGAAAATATTTCAGACCGGCATATTCATGATACTACCGGGCGTGCGCCAATCGAGCATTTTCTTGAAAATGAGAAATCTGCTCTTCAGCCGTTGCCCGGCTTCCCGTATGACTGCTCTGAAGTTCGACTGGCGGTCTGTAACAGTGAGAGTCTGGTGACATTCGAGACTAACCGTTACTCGGTTCCAACCGGCTACATCGGCGATATTCTCAGTATCAAAGCCGGAGAAAGAGAGATTAAAATCTACAGTCATGAGCTGAAGCTGCTTGCTAAGCATGAGCGCCGACCGGCAGGTGAAAATTCTCTTGTCGAAGACCCGTCACACCATCGTGTTAAGCGCGAAAAATATGGCCTTGAGCCGGTCAAAGAAGCATTCCTGAGTCTTGGGGATGGTGCGCCGGAGTTTTTAGCCGGTCTTGAGAGAAAATTTCCAAGAAACGTAGGCTTTCAGGTCAGGCATATCTTGAACCTAAAGACTCAGTTCAACAGCGATGATATTTACAGTGCCATGCTGCATGCCGCCCGCTATGCTTCGTATGACGCAAAAGCAGTCGAGAGAATTCTGGCGGTCAAGGCTCAGCCAAGAACCCTTGAGTCAATCAGAAACGAAAAAGCCCGGCAGCAACTTGCAGAAACCCTGCCCGAAATCAAACAACGGCCACTGCATGAATACAGTGAGCTGTTTCAAACACAGGAAACCAACCATGAAAACACCACAAACGCTGGCCATGATCAAAGGCCATCTGCAGACTCTGAAGCTGAAGAAAATACTGGCAAAGCTCGACAGTGAAATGGCATGGGCTGCTCAAAACAACCCACCTCCGTCAGAATTTCTTGAGAGAATATTGGCAATAGAAGCTCAGGACCTTGTTGATCGGCGCATAGAAAGAAGAATTCGTGAGGCAAAACTGCCGGACCGCAAACTCCTGGCTGAATTCGACTTTAAATTCCAGACCGGCGTTGATAAAGCTCAGATTATGGAACTGGCAAAGCTTGATTTCGTCGCCAGAAAACAGGGGCTGATTCTGGCCGGGGCTTCCGGAACAGGCAAAAGTCATATCGCCAAAGCTCTGCTCCTGCTTGCCTGCGCGAAATCATACCGGTGTCGCTACACCACCGGCGGCAGTATGCTCACAGATCTTATGGCCGGACTGGCCGATAACTCCATTCAAAAACGCTTAAAACAATACACTGCGCCTGAAATACTGCTTATAGATGAAGTCGGCCTCGACAGACTTGAACAACACGAGGCCAGGCACGCCGGTCTGTTCCACAAAGTCATTGATGGACGCTACTGCAAAGGGGCGACTCTTGTCACGACCAACATCGACTTCAAAGATCTCGGCGATTATCTCGGAGACCCCGTCACTACAACTGCTTTGGTCGACCGCATGATTCATCATTCAATACTTATTACAATTCAAGGCCCAAGCTGGAGAATGCATGAATCCAGAAAACTCAACGCAAAGCCAAAAGAACAGAAAACACAAAAAAACTTACCAATCGAGAGCCAGACAGCTTAAATAAAAGGGCACGACCAAAAACGCCCACCGGCAATGTGAAACCGCCGGTGGGCATTTTATATTAAACGGAAAGCGGATTAACAAAACAAAAACAGCCAGAAAAAGCACATCAATCGGCGAACCTGAACTCAAAAAATCTAAAACCTGCAACTTTGGCCGGGTCCAATAAAAAACGAGTAGAGGGTCAGAAATTAATCGGCGTTAGCA
>JAQUZA010000347.1 GCA_028691595.1 Candidatus Rifleibacteriota bacterium | reverse complement strand
GGGCCCAAGACCTGCCCCGGTCACTAACACAACTCCCCTTCGTCAGAGCCCGGGTTCGACGACAACCGCAAAATCCGGGCCGCTGCCTGATAATGTCGTGCCAATGAATTCAGTTACCACCAGGCCTGCCGACCCCTTTGCCGATTTCAAAAATGCGGTTGGCAGCAGGTCAAATGTTTGTCAGGCGCTGCTGGTGAATGCCAGATTCAGAAAACCCGAAGACGGGGTGATGACAATTCAGCTTGAACAGTCGTTTGCCGCCGGAAAGCTTAAAGAAGAAAAAAATATCAATATTCTTCTCGAAGCAGCCAGACAGGTGTACGGTTCTGTGAGCAGCATACGGGTAATCATGGCAGGCTCTGAAAATGCCGTAGCTCCTGATGCTGCGCCTTCCCGCATGACTCATGTCGAACAGATCGCCAGAATCGATGAACAGGCAAGGCAAAAAGTTTTGCAGAAGCCTTCTGTGGCTGATGCAATCGAGGTTTTTGGTGGAGAAATAATCGAAATCGAAGATTAGTTATCAGAATAGTGATAGTAAAATAAAAAAATCTGCGCAAAATCGCAGATTTTTTTTTATCGGTAAATTATGCACTCGCTGAAACTCTCATTAACAAAGGAGAGCACCACACTGGCACCTTAATTGGTTTTGTACACTGTTTTTGCGTGGAAAATGTGGAAAACCTTGGGGAAAAGCATAACCAGTGAAGTTTCTGCTGTGGAAAAATAAAAAGGCTACCCCCTTGACAACAACTATTTAAAGGCATTTCAGGCCTATATGGAAAAAACCACTTGCAAAATAAATTTTTGAAATTGTCAAGAGAATGTACCGCTAAAATTTTACCGCTGTACAATTTACATAATAATGTACGCAAAGATATTTTCAGGATCGACACCAAAAAATGCATCTGCACCTGTTATAAAAAGTGTGGATTGAAGTGGGGTATACAGATGACTGAAAAAACTTTTTCAATTACTCAAAGGTATACTATTTGTACTGCTAAAATTAACTATCGCTTGAAGCTCTTTGGTAATTTGAAAAATTTCATTATAATTAGTGAACGATTATTATCGCTTTAAGACCTAACCCGGGCAGAGCCCGTTATAAACAGGAGCCGACCTTGAAGAACCTGAAATTTTATTTGTTGATGCTTCTTATGGTTGTTGGTTTCTGCCTGCAGACAGGCAATGCCCAGGCTAAAGATGTAGAATTCGATTTCTACTACCAGTGTGTCGAAAAAGTGGTTCAGATAAATGATCCTGAGCCCGAGGGCTGGTGGGGTCATACCAAAAGCTTTTTTAAAAGTGGTGTAAATCTTGCCAAAAAGACCTGGGAAAAGACCGTAACCCGAAACCTTGCACCGGGCGAAGGCACAAAACGCTGGTATTCAGACAATAAAAACATTGCTTATGATGTTAAGCGCGTTAAAGTGACCAGCGAGGCCCAGTTGCTCGAGCTTATGGGTGCCAAAAGTGAAGCCGATTTGAGCGATGGCCAAAAGGCGCTTCTGGCTGTTTATCGGCATTCAAAATCACAGGATGTCAAAGATCGCATGAAATACAGCTATCGTTCATCTATCAACGTTATTCTCTCTGATACAACCGGTTTTGATGACCCGGGCAAATACCCCGACATTCAAGACGATTTCTGGCCATATTCAAGCGGCCCAACCATTCAGATGTCGAGTAACAGATATAACTGGTCGGGGTCTGATGTGTCTGCACAATCTACGTTTGTGCATGAATTTGCCCACTCATTTGACCGCACCATTAAAGAATTTATAGATCCATACGGCAAAGATGGCAGTCATTTTGCCAATGAGCTGACCAAACCTCGCAGTGCTTTTGTTGAAGGCTGGGCAGAGTTCAATCAGATGCTCGACTCTGAAGAAAAAGCCGTGCAGATGCGCAATAATGCTTCGCTTATCCGCCTCGAAAGCAAAACCAAGGCCGGAGATTACACCAACGTGGAACCAGAGACCCTCACTGGTGCTCAGTTGATGTGTGTTGAATGTATCAATGCCATAATCATGCATCGCATGGCTACTGAAGTTGACGATGGCAAAAATAAAGTTTTCAAGGCCTTTACCGATACGCGTCTGCTGCTGTTTCGCGATCTTAAAACCCTCACCAAAAAGTTCGCTAAAAACAACCCGGCTGATATTGCCACCCTCGGCAAAATCATTGACGAGCAAACGCTTGGTAAGCTTTCTGACAAAGAAATGATGGCCTACATCGGTAAATCTGACGAGGCCAAAGCCTTTCTCAAAGCTCGTGCTGAGGCAAAAGAAGCCGAGGCTGCAGCTTCTGCCGCCAGTGGAACCGAAGCCACCAACACTGGCCGACCTCTTGACATCAAAGTAAAAACTGAGACCAGCAACCCTTTCAGTATTAAATAAATCGCTGTTTTCGTTTTAAAACCCGGGAAGTAAATAATATACTTTCCGGGTTTTAATTTTGCCGCCAGAACCAGTCCTGGTTTTAATCAGGCCACTCAATTGCAGGCGCTGCAGAAAACTTACTAAAACCTTTTTTATAATAAAAGCTTGTGATAAAATTCTCCAGACGAAAAAGTTCTTGAGAGAGGTGCTTCAATGCGGAAGTTCGCTAAACAGTTATTTTCAATCGGCATTGCCGCGTTTTGTTCTTTTTGTGCACCGGTTTATGCAGGCGAAAGCTATCTTTACCTTGGATTCAAAGACGTTGGCAAGGTTTACCGTCTGACTTCTTCTGATCAAAACCAGTTACCGACGGGTTATGTTTTTGCCTGCGAAAGCGATGCCGATGCTTTTTATGTCGATCAACTGCAGAACTACCGCTTTCTTAAATGTAGTATTGACGGGGAATATCGCAAGGTGCCAGGGTTTATCTATCGACAGGTATTCGATGGTCTGGCAACAGACGCAGACTGGGGTCAAAACCATGCTCAGCACCAGGATCAGCGCTCTATGCTTATTCCTGATGCTCAAAATCAGCCGGTTTTCAGGCCAACCGGCGCGCCGTTCAGCTCAGGAACAGGCCAACTGGTAACCGAAGGAGTTGCTTTTGCGGCTCTTGAACAGGGTGAATTTGAATCCACGGCCGGAAAAAAATGGTTCAGAATTCCGAATGGCAGCTGGTATCAAACCTGGTTTCAGACTTTGAATCATCCCCGGCCTTCATTTAAAATTTATTATGACCGCTGGGAAGAAAGTGATTTTATCTGCAGAGAATCGATCTGGCGAGGTTTTGTTCCGGGTCTGATACTTGAGCGCCAGGTGGCAAGTGGGAGGTCTACCAGGCTTGTCAGGGCTCAAATCGACGGAGCCATGGAAATTATGCCCGGCAAGGAAAAGGTTGCTGAGCTTGTCGGTCTGCATGGCTTTTCTGCTTTTCACCAGCCTGGCTTTACCTCAGGAGAAGGCGATCTTATTGTTCATACCTGGTCAGGCAAAGATTCTGGCCGATTTTCTCTCAATGGTAACCCGCATGAAGAAAAGCCGGTTTTTGCATCTCAGGCCGCTGATCGTCGTTTTGTCGGTATTCTGGCTGGCGGCAACGCCAATTTTATAGCAGTGATGGGAACCGATATTCTTCACACCTGGTTAAAAGCCTGCCAGTATGAGGCCCCACAGGCAGAATGCACCGGGGCAGCTTTCTTAACGGCAACCGATGCGTCTGTAAATCGGGTTTTTGTTTACTCAAAACCAGATGACTGCATTTTTTGTTTTTCGATCGGGCATGAAGTATCTGACCAGATAGAGCTGGTTAGAACAATTAAACTTCCCTTTGCCGTAAGGGCAATGACTGTCGACAAGTCCGCCAATCTTCATCTGGCTGCGGTTGAAATGGTTCCTGCTTCTTTTGAAAGCCGCGAAGACCTGGCCACCGGCTTTGAAAGTCTGCAGATTAATGAAGAACAGGCTATTCTTGGTGATGAACAGTTAAGCGAAGATGAATTTCAAAAAAGAAAGGCCATCAAGCGGGATTTTTCAGGGCGTTTTGTTTTTTCACAAACAGGTAATGCTGTGCTTTACACCGGCTATGAGGGTCAGACCACGCCAGTTAAAGTCGATCAGGTATTTCTCGACAAGAAGTTTTTTGCCCGCGACTTCCTGATTAAAAACCAGAGCCTGAAGGATCTTAACATCGGTATCAACGAACTGCTCGATATGGCAGAAAAACCCGGAAACAGTCTTGCAGAGATGCATGACGATGTTCCGGGTTTTCCAGATCAGTATCAACAGCCGCAAAAAGTGCTGATTGCCGTTTCGCAACAGTGATAACTATGCTTTTCAGGCCAGAGTTTTGAGTAATTCTTCAAGCTCCGGGTCTTCGAAAGGTTCATCCTGGGTTTCTTTGATCATG